>JBBRGK010000198.1:0-6073 GCA_038240805.1 Dehalococcoidia bacterium
TTCAGCGCGGCGACAAGCTTGCGCCCAACGTCCTCGCGAGCCTTGCCGTATAAGACCTGCCGCTTCCCGTTCGGCAGTGTGACGCGCGCCATCCAACGACCATCAGCTCGCTTCGTGATTGACCCTTCGCCATTGCCGCGCTTGCTCATTGCTGGCCCTCCGCATCGCGCAGGCCGAGTTCGCGCCGTTTGCGCTGAATCTCCGCCGGGTCGTAACGTCGGTGGCCGCTGGGTAAGCGAACCGTGGGCATGTCTCCTTCATCACTCCACTTCCGCAGCGTGTTTGGGGAGATGCCGATCTGCTGGGCCGCCTCTTTGACCGTAAGCAATTTCGTATTGTCCCTCGGCATACAAACCTCCAGCCTCGTCCGCTGGTAGGGTACACCTATTCTACCATGTATTTAGAAGCTATTGGTAAATTTAGTAGTATTATGGTTGTTTTATTTGGTAGTTTTTGGTAAGATTATGGCATGGAAAAGGCCGGTCCCGCGGCAACGGGAACCGGCCCAATGAAGGAAGGGTGATATGACCACCGCAACCCCCACGGCCTCACGGTACACGACTTGCACCGGAACCCGCTGCTACGGTCTGCGCATCGAGGGTGCGCCACTCACCTGCCCGCGCTGCGACGGCACAACCCTGCTTTACCCCCGCAAGCCGAAGCCGCCGGTGAAGCGGGCGTTGCTTCGCCAGCTCGCGGACGGCACGATTCAGGCGCTCAGCTCGGACGGCAAGACCGTGTACGCCGTCGTCATCGGCGCTGAGACTTCCTGCGCCTGCTTCGGCTTCGTCAATCACGGGCACTGCTACCACGTCGCCGATGCAACCTGGCGCTTCACCGCCTTCTGGCAGCGCCCGGCCGGCCTCGCCACGGCGCAGCCCACACGCTGCGATGACTGCGGCCAGAGCTGCACCGATGCCCGCGGCTGCATCTGCTGTCAGGCGCCGAAGCCGTGCACTTGCGACGCCTGCTGCGCCGTTGACCCCGAGCCGGAGCCGCCCACCGCGGCTCCTGCCCGGCCAGCGGCATGTCAGCGGGCGCTGTATCCCGATTGCGACTGCCCGCGCTGCGCCCAGGTGGCCGCGTAATGGACAAACTCGACTTGATCGCCGCGCTTGCCGACTGCGCCGCTATCCTGCGTGAGTCTCGCCGCGCTGGTTTACGTGCCCCGCTGGTTTGTCTCGGTAGCCACGCTGAACCGCGGTTCGTTCGCTGGGGACCGGGTCTGATGTGCTGCGCCTGTGGCCGCGCTCCCTTGCCCGCTGCCCAGCTCCACGCTGGCATCGTTCGGATGCTCCGAGCACGCATGCAGACCAGCGAGCGAAGGGCCGCCTGATCGGCACTGCTCAGGCCATAGGCACAAACCGAAGCCCCGATCGCGGTGAATCGATCGGGGCTTCGTCGGCGTTTACGCTCCCTCGTCGTCAGGGGCAGACGTCGGAGTACAGGCGCGGTTCGCTGCTGAAGCGTTCCCCGGTGAACCGGTCCGTGACCTGGATCTGGAACGCGACGGTGTGCCAGTCGTAGGCAATCAGGTGGTCGTGGTCCACAAACATGAAATCGTCAAACATAACGCGGAAGCGGCCATCAAAGCCGGCGGTTACCTCCTGCCGGCTTACCGTCAGCTGTCCACCAAGTGGCAGTACCGCAATGAGGTTGACCTGTAACAGGTCTCCCCCTATCGCATTCGTGCCCAGTACGGCCCAGCCAACGGCACGGTCGACTGCGTCAAATAAGCCACCGGGGAGGCGGTAGCAGAACGGTCGCACGAAGCTTGCGCGTGGTGTCCCCGCCCAGAACCGGACCGTATTGCTGCGGACGAGCGCCCTGGCGGCTTTGCTGCCGTCATCGCTCTTGGGTACGCCATTGGCTGGGCCCTTTTCAACCCAGGCGGTGAGGTAGGTGTTGGGTCGGTAATGAAAAGTGCCAGTCGTAAAGTGGAAACTGCTGTAGCCGGCATACTCGGCCCCGACCATTGGGATGGATTGCCCGACCCCGGTCGCGAATAATCCGAATAGACTGCTGCTTTCGCTGACGTAGAGCGTGACCGGGCCGGGCACGTCCTGAACGTAGCCGCTGATGGTGATCGTGCCCGCTGGCGAAACCGGCGCCTCTTGGACGCTGATGCAGGGCACAGATGGATCAGCGGAGCAGGAATCGTTCATCACCGGGTGACCGCTATCGGCGTGTACGGCGGTGAGTCTGCTGGCGCCGCTAAGGGCCGTGCCGGCAAGGATTAGGGTGAGAGCAGCACGGAGCAAAGATGAGCGCATGGGAGGAGGTCCTTTCTGGAAAGCGCCGGGTGACACGGCCGGCCCGGTCATCTCGGTGTGTCGCATCACCACTGTGCTGCTGTGCCAGATACGCTCGCTGTGAAGGTGATGACCTCGCTGGTGTGAACGTCGGTACACGTGCACCGACGTTCTATGAGCTCAAGAGCGACAACGCCTGAATCGGATCGAGGAACAGGCAAAGGGGACGGGAGCGCTACGGTGCTCCCGCCCTGGTTGCTGTCTCCACGCGCGTCGGCGGCATTATCTTCCCAATTTGGGAAGATAGAACACCGCAGGGACTGCCGCCCATGGGCGGCATCGGATTGGCATGATATGGCACCATCACCGGCCACTGTCTCGCCGGCAATTCCGCCGGCGGCGCAGGCTCAGGCCGGTCCAGCTTTCGAGCCAGTGACGCCGCGCGACGTGGCGATATCTCCTTAGCCGTCTCTATCCATGCCCGAACCGCCTCGGCCTGCCCAGCGATCGCCTGCGCGTCCGCTGACTCGCGCTTGGTCGTGTTCAGGTCTGAGAGGGTGGGGATCATCGCGCATCATTGCGGGTGCTCGGCGCAAACTTTCCGTACGTCTGATTTTCGTGCGGCGGGGCAACACGCAGAGCAATCCCGAGTTCGACCGGGTGGCAGCGGTAGCAAGCAGGCCGCCTCAGTCAAAATGCAGGTTGTCGATGAACAAGCTTCCCTCGACACACATCATCGGGAAGTGCGCCGGGCCATTGCCGACGATGGGCGCTCCTCTGAAGATGATCGCAGGTTGCAGGTGCAGGGTCATGACCACCTCCTCACCGGCGAGGCCATTGACCGGCACGCGTATCTGCTGCCAGCCGGTGTCCAGGCGGAGCAGCTGCGGATCGGCAGCCAGCAGGGGATGGGCGACCGCTGCCGATCGCAGGTCGCTCGCAGAACGTACCGAAAGGGTGAGCAACGCCGGTGGTCGCATGGTCGACATCGGGGCCGGTGTAGCGGCCGTGCCATGTCGTGTTCCCACGAAGGCATAGTCGAGGGTCACGTATGCCGCCCCGGCGTCCACAGAGAAGCGGGCCGTGAGGCTGACTTCGCTGTCTGTGCAGCTTCCCTCCACCACGGCCATGTACTGACCGCTGGTCGGCACGACCGCGGAGTCTGGCGACGCGGTGACCACGCTCAGCCGAGCCGCAGCGGGCATGATGCTATAGCCGGAGAGGTCTCCGAACTCGAAGTCGGAGTTGTCGTGGTCGCGGAGTGAGCCGGGATCGCTCACCACCGGAAAGCTGAGGGCAACCGGCGCAGGTGTTGCATTACCCGCCCAATCGTGAAGTCCAGCCCGTAGCGTGAGCAGCACCCGCCCCCCGAGTGGCCAGATACCGCGTACTGCTGCTGACCTGGCCGGCGTCGCCGCGAAGGTCGCCGCCAGCAGCGGCACCGGCGCACCATCATCTGCCACGGCGCTGAGCAGATCCCGCAGCTCTTCCAGGTGAACGGGCTCGGAGAACCGCAGCAGCACCGCGTCATCGGCCAGCAGCGCACAACCCTCACCCCGCCCGGTACAGGGTGTTACGAGGACGGCGACCGCCGGAGTCACCTGCAGCGAGCCACTGCCCGTGGCGGTGAAGTCGCAGAGCGAAATCGCGTCGCCGTCGATGGAGCGGATCGTGCCTTCGACACCCGAGAGCGCGAGCGTATCCGCGACACCGGCTGCAGCCGCTCCGCTGTTCGTGGAGGATAGGCGGCCCGTATTCAAGGTGACCTGTACCTGCCTGGCGCCAAACGACCCGCTGCCCAGGTCCCGAGAGAGGACTACGAGGCGGGCAAACTGCAGCACGGCCGCATCTGCCTCCGCTGACCGCAGCGCGACCGGTGGGTTCGCTACGTCGGACTCGCCGCCGTTGAACGCCCCGGCGGGAACGAGCCGGTCGATCGCCGAGACCGTGAGCGCTTCATGCTGGCGGGCAAAGGCAAACTGGAATTCAGCGCGTTCGAGCGCACTGGTGTTGCAGCACGCCGGCAGGGAGCCGAGTTGACAGTTTGCCGTCGGAGCGGCAGTGGCGGGTGCATCGACCGCAAGGTGCACAACGAATACCTGGCCGCCGCTGATTGGAGCGGACACGGGGCCGACCGCCAACGCGGGCGGCGGCGCGGCGACGACCAACGCCGTAATCAGGAACACGAAGAACGCGAGATGCTTTCCAGGCACTGACATTGGTATTCTCCTCGGCTAGCTGCACCACTGGCAGGGCAGGTTCACTGCGGCTGGGATGAGCGCATGAGACAATGTCCTTTCCAGACTATATGGGCTACTGCTGCCAGCTTTGTGTACCGCACCGCGAGTGTGCGGCCATGGATGCCATCACCTTCGCAATGGCGAGGTCATCCCGGGTGTGAACGTCAGTGCCGAGCCGGTGTGCTGTACGGCACACCGGCTCGGCCGCCGGCATGGCTGCCTACTTCTGGATACCTTGACATGCGTCGCAGACCTGTGGCGCAACGGTGGGCAGGCCCACCCAGTACCGGACAACGTTGCTGACGACGCGACGCTTTTCGCTGGGGCCAAACAGGGGATCGCCCTTCACGACCCAGACGTAGACGTAGCCGGTGTAGTTGGTGACGTCATAGGAGGTCGAGAGCGTGAGGCGGAAGAAGCTGTAGGCGGCATATTCAGATCCGACCATGGCGGTGGTCATGATGGGATTGGTGGCTTCCGTTGCAACACCGGGGCTCATGCCGGACATGAAGGTGACCAGGCCGGGCGAATCCTGCACCAGGCCCGTGACCACGATCGTGCCGGTCTCTGCGATCGGTGGTTCAACGATATCAATGCAGATCTGCCCCGGGCTCAGAGTGCAGGGGCCGACCGTCGAAGGGTGGGCGCCGTCGGCGTGAACCGGGGTGAGTTGGGCGGCGCCGAGCGCGGTGGCGGCGACGACCAGGGCAAGAGCAGCACGCAGCAGAGATGAGCGCATGAGAAGACATCCTTTCCAGACTATGCCGGGGAGCGCGGCCGTCCCGGTCATCCCGGTGCACCGCACCACGAGTGTGCAATGGCCGTCGCTCGGCCGGCTGTGAAGCAGATGACCCATTGCGCGTGAACATCAGAGCGGAAACGGTGTGCCCCGCAATACACCGGGCCAGCCGGCATTCTGACGACGGCCATATCACACACTGCGGAGGAGTGAGTTGTGCCATCTCGCGATCGGTCGAACGAGCAGACAAGGGATGATCAAGCGACGGATGCATGCGCGAACTGGCGAGCATGATGGCGTTTGGAACAGCTCCATCGTCGCGACGTGCACGCTTGAGGGCGCTCAGCCGCGTTGTAATTCTTCGCCAGGTCTGCGATGATAGGCGAGTCGTCAGTTTCGCAAGTTGCTGATGGCACGAACGCCCGAAGCGGCCGCAAGGTTGCCTCGGGCGTTTCTTTCTGCCCGGCAGCAAACAGTTCAGTCTCGTGTCCCTTATGTAGAACCCTGCGCGTGGCGTAAGCTGCTCGACCGCCTGACCGGGCTACTCGGGCGGTAGGTGATGGCGGCTGCGAGCAACTGATGTGAGGGGCAACATTTAAACGCGACAGATGCTCCCTATTCGGTCACGAGTATGTTAGTATACTGCCCCATCGTTTCGATACACAGGCGATAGCGGGCGGACTGCTAGGAGCACGGATCCGCTCCGCTCCACAATCACGTACGCAATCTATGAATCAGAATGAGAAGGGAAACGGCTGTGAGTGACCCCGTTGTACTGCTGCTTTTTTCTGATGCGAGTGGCGCGAGCTATGCCGTGCCCCAGACAGTGCTGGAAGCGTACC
>JBBRGK010000199.1:0-6047 GCA_038240805.1 Dehalococcoidia bacterium
GGCCACCAGCCCAGGTCCGCTTTGGCGTTGTCCAGGCTGAAGAACCGATACGGGTTATCGGAGACGCCGTAGTAGATGCCGAAGCGGACCTGCTCAGCGCGCAGGCAGGCATCTATCAGCCGCGCGAGGTCGGCGTGACTGCACCAGGTGGCGGCGTAGCGACGGCGTCGATCGGTTTCACTCGTGTCGTTCAACAGCGATGAGTTCGGGCGCTGCACATTTTCGGATGCGGTCGGGTCGTCGTTCTGGAGCACGGAGCCAATGCGAAGGCAGTAGACGCCCAGATCATATCGTTCGCTGAAGTAGCGGCCCAGTGCCTCTCCGTACGCTTTGCTGACGCCGTAGAGGCTGTCGGGCCGCACGGGCACCCGCTGGTCGACCATCACGCCCGAGCCGCAGGTGAACAGTCCGGGCAGCGCTTCGACCTCGAACATGCCGACGGCGTGGTTCGAGCTGGCATAGACAACCTGCCTCACGCCTGCTCGCCGGGCAGCCTCGAAGACGTTGTAGGTGCCCTCGATGTTGTTGTGCAGAACGTCCGGCCATGGCGTATCGACCTCCGCTGAGGCAGCGAGATGCACGACCGCATCGGCGCCTTCGAACGCTGGCGCAATCGCGGCGAGATCGGCCACATCAGCGGCGAGCGACTCCAGGCCGGGCACCGGCTCTCGCGTCAGCGCTTTCAGTGTGTAGCTGCTAGATAGATTCTGACGCAGCCGCGTGCCGATGTTTCCCTCGGCGCCGGTGACCAGCACGGTTTTCATGGTTGGGGCCCGCCCTTCAGCGATCAGTATCTTCACGCTCGATACGGACAGCATACGCACCCCGCCCTACTTTTTGATCCAGGCACTCTCCAGATGTGACAGCGGGATCCAGTCTGTGGCGCGGAAGTTCTGCACCTGCTTCGCCCGGGCAAAGCCACGGGGAATCGCCACGTCGTAGATTCTGTACTGCTGCTCCGAGAGATAAAGCTGAATTTCCGCCAGCACACCGGCGCGGGCTACGGCGTCCAGTGTCTGCTGCTGGCGAACGATGAGCTTCTGCAACGTCACGTCATCTGAGTGATCCTGATGTTCGAGCGCCCCGTGCAGATAGTAGGCGCTGAGGTACGGATCGGCGTCGGGGAAGATATCGCGCGGACCATAGGCGAGGCCGTCGAAGTTCCCTCTGAACGGACCGGCGAGGTAGGCGGCGTAATCGAGCGGTTTCGGCGTCGCCTCGATGCCTGCATCTCGCAGCGCGGACTGCAGCAGTTGCACTGCCTGCACAAAGGCTGCGCCGTAAATGCCGGCGTAGCTGAGCGTTGTGGAGATACCGTCTGCGTGACCGGCGGCAGCCAGCAACTGCTTCGCCGCCTGCAGGTCGCGGCCGTAGAATCGCGCCGCCGCTCCGAGCCGATCGAGCGGAAGCGACTGCCCGTGCAGCAGCGCCGGCACGGGCAGATCGGCAACCCCGCGTCCGTGGCCGAGCGATTGGATCATCGCCGTGCGGTCGATCACAAGCGAGAGCGCCTGCCGCACCCGCTGGTCATCAAACGGCGGCTGGTCGAGCCGCATATAGATGTAGCCGGAGACGCCCGGCGCTTCGGAGAACTCGAAGTCGTAGCCGTTGCTGTCGCGAAGCTGCTGCCAGTGGGCCGGGTTCAACTCGCCGGAAATGGCGGCGGTGCGCGCCTGCAGTGCCTGCAATCGTGCCGCCGCATCGGGCAGCACCAGGTAATCGACCTCGTCGGCATAGGGCAGCTGTGTGCCGGCGGCATCCTGCTTGAAATAGATCGGGTTGCGTTTGAAAACAGCGCGAACGTTTTGCTCGTGACGCTCCAGCACAAACGGTCCCGTACCGATCAACTGCGTGCGCAGCTTGCCGGCCCCGCCGAGCTCGCGCGGGAGGATGAACCGCGCCGAGCCGCCCGCAACCAGTGGCAGGAACGGGGCCGAAGGCGACTTGAGCGTGAACCTGACGGTTGTGTCACCGACGGCCTCGACACGATCGATTGAACCGAACGCGGCCTTGAGCGTTGACTTGTCGTCGTGCAGCGCTCGCTCGAAGTGCCACTGCACGTCGGCAGCCGTAAATGGACGGTCGTCCAGCGGCAGCGTCTGCTGCCAGCGCACATCGGGCCGCAGCCCGAAGATGTATGTGGCAGAGTCCGGCTGCTCTGGCGCAGCGGCCGCGAGGTCGGGCACCAGTGTGGTATCAGCCGGGTCTGGGAAAGCGGCGACGCCGTTGCGAGTGGTCATCAGCCCGTTGCAGACGAAGCTGATGAAGGCGCTGACCGAGGCCGAGTTCTGCACGACCGGGTCATAGCCCGGCGGACTGCTGCTGGCGGCGAAGCTGAGCAACCCACCACGCGTCCCGATCGCTTCAGCGCTGGTGGCCGGCGTCGCCGAGGCGCGCCCCTGGCCGGGAGTCGGTGCGGTCCTTTTGCCCTTTGATGCACTCGATGTGCAGCCTGCACCGAACGCCGCAAGCAACAGCCCGCCCGCTGCAGCACGCAGCGCACTCCGCCTGCCCAGGCGTCGTGCGGAGGTCAGCTGCGGGGTCTGTGCCAAGTCAGTCTCCTCATACCACAATACATGCGAAGAGATGGGAGCATAGCCGTTCCGGACTCATACGGATGAACAGCAGTGGCACATGGTGTAGCATCGAGGCCCTGGACGCAAAGGAACCGCATCGTGTCTCGACGCCTGACCCTGCTCATGCTCGCCATGCTCGCCGTTCTCGGAGCCGCGCGGACGTCTGCTGTTCATGCGGCGGCCTACCCTGCCGGCTGGAATCTCGTAGCCGGGCCTGCCGGCACGACCTTTCCCGGCGCCCTCGCCATCTATTCCTTCCCGTCGGGCGCCAGCACCTACGTTGCCCGCAGTGTCAATGGGCCCGCTGTAACCGGCGCAGGGTATTGGGCCTACTATGCGCAGAGCTCTGCCCCTGCCTTCGCAGGCAACCCGACGGCCTGCTCGATCGCTATCCCCGCTCAGGCGAAGGAGTGGTTCCTGGCCGGCAACCCGTCGGCCACCAACCAGGCGCGGATCAGCGGCGTGAGCGCCTCGCTGCTCTATGACCCGCTGGCCGGCAGCTACACCAGCAACGATGTGCTACAACCGGGCCAGGGTGCGTGGGTGATGCCCGACATGGGTGGCGTCGTCACGATCGACGCCGGTGCCTGTGTCGCCGGAGCCGGTGCAACGGGCCAGTCAAGCAGCGCCGCACAGGGAAGCGCAGTGCCGCTCACCTGCGCGGGTTTCACCACCCAGGCGGCAGCGCAAACTGCCTTTCGCTCGGATCCGATCGGCGTCGCCTTTCTCGATAGCAACCGCGACGGTCGCGCCTGCGAATCGCTGCCCTGCCCGTGCGACAACTCGCCGCCAGCAACACTGCCGCCGCCGCCGGGCGGCCCCTTCGTCGTCGCGCAGGGCTACCCGGCCCCCATCGCTCCATCCTCCAGCGGCATCCTGTTCCCGGTGTTCATCGGCTGCTATTTTCCGTTTGTGCCCGGCCTGCCGATCGGCCCTTCGCTTGGCGTCCCGCCCTTCGGCGGCGTTTGTCCACCGTTCTTCCGCTGAGCCGCCGCAGCTTCCTGTTTCCGTCAAATTATCTGCAGGAGTGGGGTCATGAAAAGAACTACCGTGGTGCTCGTCACTATCATGTTGTTCGCCTTGCCAATGGTTGGTCATGCCGGACGGGCGCTGGCAAGCGACAGACAGCAACAACCCTCCACCGGTGTGCTGTCTGATCTCGACCCGGCAGCGCTGTACGCGGCGCTCGCTGCTACGCCGATGACCGCGGTCGAGCTGCCTGCGGGCTTCAGCAGCGGCGACCCGGAGCCTGGTACGCTCGCGGCCCGCGAGAGCGATAACGGCGCCGTGGGCAGCGTCGAGATGTTCCTCGACAAACCCGGCCGGATCTCCTACACGGTCTACCCGACTGCGGGCGCGGCGGCGCAGAGCTTCGCCGCCGCAAGCGCCGATTTTGCGATCTTCTCGAACGGACTGGCCAGGGTCCGCAGCCAGACGGGCAGCTTTCAGCCGGACGGCTTCGCGTCGCCGGCCCTCTGCATCACCAGCATGAGCAACATCGAGGGGCGTCGCTCCGGCTTCACCAACTGTTTCGCGCAGGTGGGCAACGTGGAGGTGCGCGCCTTCACCTCGCTGGACGGCGCCCGCACCCGAGGCGATGACGCTCTCTCCATTAGTCTCGTCAACGCCGGGATCGCGCATCTGCAGGCAGTGGCCGCGGGCCTCGTTGCGGCGCCATATGCGGGCTGACGTTCCTTTCCTGCGAAGGAGGTGGCAGTCGACGACCGATCATGACTCCGACCCAACCGTTCGAGGTGAGGCGAGCTACGAGAGGTGGTGAGCCGGCCTCGCGAGCAACCCTGAATACCAGATCATTTATGAGGAAGAGGCGGCCAGGAGCAAGCTCTGGTTGCAGCTGGCCCAGGCTCGGGAAGCCGCCAGCCTAACTATAACCGAACTGGCGAAGGGCTTCGACGTCTCAGGCGATGCTATGAAGCTGGACTGGATCTGAAACTGCCTCTGACCCTCAGCCTCGCGTGCCTGTGATCTGCACAAGGCAGGTGTTGTAGGTTGAGCTTTGGCCCATCGGCGTTTCGGCGTCGCGGGTGAGCACGTTGGCACAGCCGCTGCGCTCCGGGTCGGCGGGGTCATACCACTGGCCCTGGTAGACGCAGACCACGCCCGGGCGGATGCGGTCCGTCACCAGAGCTGGCAGCAGCAGGGCGCCGCGATCGTTGAAGATGCGCACTTCGTCGTCATCGATGATGCTGCGGGCGGCCGCATCATCGCGATTGATCCAGACCTCGGCGCGGTTTCGCTCGTTCAGCTGTGGCAGCAGGGCGTAGGAAGAGTGCGCCCGCAGACGGCTGTGCGGCGAGATGAGCTGCAGCGGAAACCGCGCCGCCAGCGGATCGCTTGCCGGCAGCTCCCACGGCTCGACGTAGGTTGGCAGCGGATGGTACCCGTCTCGGGCGAGCGCGTCGGAGTACAGCTCGATCTTGCCGGAGGGAGTCGGGAAGCGGCCGTCGGCGAAATCGATCCGCGGGCCCGCAGTGGGAAACCGGGCGAT
Source organism: Dehalococcoidia bacterium (assembly GCA_038240805.1). Lineage (GTDB taxonomy): Bacteria > Chloroflexota > Dehalococcoidia > CAUJGQ01 > CAUJGQ01 > JBBRGK01. The sequence continues at coordinate 5,086 of JBBRGK010000199.1, forward strand.
GCCTTCGTCCCGTAGCTGCTCGTAGCTCATTGCCCGCACGTCCGCATCCGGCGATGAGGCGAGCACCTCGCTGATCCACTCGCTGCGTGGCCGCCCGCTGCCGAACGCTGCTCCCACACCCAGCCGTTCGGCGAGGTCCGACCAGACATCGAGATCGGAGCGCGCCTCACCAGGCGGATCGACGATCTTCGGCATGTGCTTGAGATAACCGTGGTCGCGGCCTCCGGTCAGGTCCTCCTGCTCGAACTCCGAGGCCGCAGGCAGCACCAGGTCAGCGAACCGCGCCGTCGCGGTCAGGAACAGGTCGGACACCACCAGGAAATCGAGCGAGCGAAGCGCAGCTTCGGTGCGATGCACGTTGCCAAGCTGGTTGACGGCGTTGCTCTGGTAGATGAACGCCATACGCACATCTGACTCGTAGCCGCCGCTCCGGCCGCGCAGGATCGCATCGGCCAGCCGGTTGACCGGGTAGTGACAGAGCATCTGCGCCTGGTCCGAGACGGAGAGGTCGGTGCCGACGCCGTATGGATTCGACGACTGGTAGCCCGCCGGGCTGCCGCCGGGGATGCCGATGTTGCCGGTGATCGCCGCAAGCGCTGGCAGGGCGCGGAACACCTGGTCGCCGTTGGCGGTGCGCTGTAAGCCGGAGCCGGCTTTGATCGCCGCCGGCCGCGTGGTGGCGTAGCGGCGCGCCAACGAGCGGATCGTCGCCGCAGCAACGCCGGTGATCGCCTCCGCCCGCTCCGGTGTCCACTCGCGCACGTGGGCCGCGAACTCGCTGAAGCCGTGAACGTGCGTGGCAACGTACTGGCGGTCGTGCAATCCCTCGGCGACGATCACCTGTGCCATTGCCAGGGCGAGGGCCGTATCCGTGCCGGGGCGAGGTGCGATCCACTCGTCCGCCTTCGCTGCCGTATCGGTGAAACGCGGGTCGATTGCGATGATTTCTGCGCCCGCCGCCC
>JBBRGK010000200.1:0-6028 GCA_038240805.1 Dehalococcoidia bacterium
CCTGCTGGAGAGGGATCCAGGTAAGCGCCCCGCGTCGGCGGTCGAGGTGGAGTCGGCGCTGACGGCGATCGATCCGCAGGCGAAACGCAGCACCAGCGAGTCGCGGCACGAGGCCGATGGCGACTCTAGCGCTCTCTACCGCCGCGCCTTCGTCGGCCGCGAGCAAGAGCTGCGGCAGCTTGAGCAGGCGTTCGACGCGGCGCAGTCCGGGCAGGGCAGCCTTGTGCTGCTGATGGGCGAGCCGGGCATCGGCAAGACCACGCTGACCGAGCAGCTTGCGATCTACGCGACGTTGCGCGGCGGCAGGACGCTGACCGGCCACTGCTACGAGGACGGCTCCCTCTCGCTGCCGTACCTGCCGTTCGTGGAGGCGATGCGCAGCTATGTGCTTGAGCGCGAGCCAGAGAAGCTGCGCTCGGACCTGGGCGGCCACGGTCCGGAGGTTGCCCGGCTGGTCAGCGAGGTGCGCGACCGGGTGCAGGTGGACCCGTCGTCCGCCTCTGGCGACGCGGGCGAGGATCGCTACCGGCTGCTCAACGTCGTCTCCGGTTTCCTCAAGAACGCCGCCTCGGTGCAGCCGCTGGTGCTGGTGCTGGAGGACCTGCACGACGCCGATCGCGGCACGCTCGATCTGCTTGTCTTCCTCGCCCGGCAGCTTGCCGGCTCGCGGCTGCTGCTCGTCGGAACCTATCGCGACGTGGAGGTAGACCGGCAGCATCCGCTCTCGGCGACGCTGGCAGAGCTGCGCCGGGGCGGTGCCGTCAGCCGGGTGCTGCTGCGCGGCCTGACGATCGACGAGGTGCAGCGGATGATCGCTGCCATCGCCGGGCAGGAGGTGCAATGGAGCCTCGCCGAGGTGGTGCACCGACAGACGGAAGGCAACCCCCTGTTCGTGCAGGAGGTCGTGCGCTACCTGGCCGAGTCGGGGCTGGTGCAGCGGACGGACGGCCGCTGGCAGGCATCGGGCGACCGGCCGCTGCTGGAAAGCATCCCCGAAGGGCTGCGTGATGTGATCGGCCGGCGGCTGTCGCATCTCTCGGAGGACTGCAACCGGCTGCTGGCCGTCGCCTCGGTGATCGGGCGGGAGTTTGGCCTCGACACGCTCAACCGGATCACCGGTGAGACGGCGGAGCGGGTGGAGGAGCTGCTTGGCGAGGCGGTCAAAATCGCGGTCTTGCAGGAACAGGCGAAGCGTGGCGCCGTGCAGTACCGCTTTGCCCACGCCTTCTTCCGCCAGACGCTCTACGAAGAGCTGTCCGCCCCGCGGCGGATCCGCATACATCAGCAGGTGGCCCGCGCTCTGGAGCAGCAGTACGATGGCCGGCTCGAAGAGCACGCCGCCGAGCTGGCGGAGCACTTTGCCCACTCCTCCGACGCCGCCGACCTCGAAAAGGCGGTGCTCTACGGCGAGCTGGCGGCGCAGCGATCCCTTACCGTGTACGCCTATGGCGAGGCAGTGCGGCTGCTTGAGCAGGCGATCGAGGTGCAGGAGGTGCTTGGCCCGGGCGATCGAGCCGCCGTTTGCGACCTGCTATCCACGCTTGCCACCGCGCTGATTCGCGGCGGTAACCCGCTGCGGGCGGCAGAAGAAATCGCGCCGCGGGCGTTCGCTCTCGCCGTCGACCTCGCTGATGATGAGCGGGCGGCGAGCACGGCGTGGACCGCCATTAGGGCACTGGCTGCCTACTCCGCGGGTGACGCGCAGCGACGACCCGAGTATCGTGCCTGGGCGGAACGACTGGCCCGGCACGCGAAGGAGGGCACTACCCTCGGCGTTTCGGCCGAGCTGGCGCTGTCCCATGTGGCAACAGGGCGGGGACGGAACCTGCAGGCGTGGGAGCACGGCCAGCGGGCGCTGGCGCAGGCACGGACGCTTGGCTCCGCCGAGCTCATCGCGGAAACAGCAGGCATCCTGGTGAATTGGCCAGGTGACGTGCGGCACTACCGCGAGCGGCTGCGCCTGCTTGACGAATTCATCGACCGGCCCGAGATCGCTGATATCCCAACCAGCGGAGGAAACTTCTTCCTTCTTAGCGGAGGCGCGTATCTCTGCTTCGCCTGGGGACAACGCGAGCGCTGGGAGCTGCTGCTGCGCCGCGCTCGTGCCGGCCACGAGCACCAACGAACTCCCCGGCTCATGGCAGTAGATGCACTGCAGGCAGCTACTCTGGCATTCGTGGACGGCGAGCTTGAGGGCGCCGTGGAGAAAGGCTACGAATTCCGGCGGCTGGCCGAGGCAGCGGGCTCGGCGGGCTGGGGACAGCTTTTCGGTGAGGGTGTGCTCTGGTATCCGCTGCTGAACCTCGGGCGGTACGACGAGGTGCTGGAACAGGGGCGGTCGCTCACGTACCCGCGGGCCGTCTGCCTGGCACACGTGGGCCGACTGGACGAGGCGCGCGAAGAGCTGCGGGCGAACGGCGTGCTGCGCCGCGTGCTTGCAGGCGACGAGGAGTCAAACTCCGTCGTGCTGGCCCCGCTGCTCGAAGCGGCCGTACTTGCTGGCGACGAAGAGGTCGCGGCCCTGCTGTTAGAACGGCTGGACCAGCTTGCCGACCTGGCCTCCTGCTACAACCCGGAGTCATGTCCCGGCCGCCATCTCGGCGCTGCGGCGGCGCTGCTCGGCCGCCGCGAGGAGGCATTCCAATACTACCAGCGGGCGCTCGCCGTGGCTGAGCGGGTGCGCTTCCGTCCCGAAGTAGCACTCGTTCGCCTGCAGATGGCCGAGCTGCTCGCTAACGACGACAAAACCGGGAAAGATCTGGCAGTCGAGCACCTCGCCTTCGTTGTGCCGGAGCTTGAGGCGATGAAAATGGCCCCCGCGCTGGAGCGGGCGCGGGCCTTGCAGCAACGCCTGGGGCAGCCTGCGGGCGAATCCGTCGCTCCTGATGCAGGACTGGTCGTTCCCCCGCTGGAACCGGTCGCGGTAGAGGTCATCGCGGCAGATGCGGAGCAGGAGCAGGCACCGGCCGGCCCGATCGCCGAGGCTGCATTGGGCCGCCACGTCTTCATCTCCTATGCCAGCGTCGAGCGGCCGCGGGCGGAGCAGTTGGCGGAGAAGCTTGAGCAGGCAGGTTTCGCCGTCTGGCTGGACCGCGAGGCGATCTCCGGCGGCACGTCGTGGGACGCGGAGATCGTACGCGGCATCAAGGGCAGTGGCACCGTCGTGGTGCTGGTCAGCCCCACCGCAGTGCGCTCGAAGAATGTGCAGCAGGAGCTACGCCTGGCGCTGCAGTACGACCGACCGCTGCTGCCGCTCCTGCTTGAACAAACCGAGTATCCCGAAGATGTCGAGTACGCCCTCGCGGGCAGGCAGCACATTGAGCTGTTTGATCGGCCCGCCGAGGAGTGGCTGCCGCGTGTGCTCGCCGCACTCCGGCGGCTGTCATGACGGCGCGCCGGCACCCGGCACAGCTAACATCCAGCTAACACTTCTCCTGCACCATGAGGTGAGTGGCTCGTCACCGACTCTACCGGTGACGGTGCACTTCTATGAAGCGTGGTTAACAGGAGGAGCGAGCGTATGCGGAGTATTCCGCGCAGTGTTACGTACGGGGTCATCGGGCTATCCGTCCTGGCCCTGGCAGCGTGCAGCAGCAATAACAACAACGGCAATAACAACAAGAGCAACGCGCCAGTTGCGACACAGGCGGCCACTCTAGCCGCGACGCAGGCTGCAACACGAGCGGCATCACCGCCAGCGACGCGAGCGGCGTCACCGGCGCCATCCGCCGCAGCTGCATCGCCAGCAACCGGCGCGGGAAGCCCTGCAGCAGCGACCGTGCCCGCCTGTCCTCCGAGCGGCTCGGCAACGGGCTTGACCGGTGCTGGCTCGAGCTTCGATAACCCACTCTTCAGCGCCAAATTCGATGCCTACAATCAGCAGTGCAAAGTCCAGGTGAACTACCAGTCCGTTGGCAGTGGCGCTGGCATTCAGCAGCTGACGGCAAAGACGGTGCAGTTCGGCGCCTCCGATGCCCCGATGACCGATGAGCAAATCGCTTCGGCGGGCGGCGATATCCTGCACATCCCGGTCACCATCGGCGCCGTGCCGGTGGGCTACAACCTGCCGGGCGTCAAGGCCGGCGTCAAAATGACCGGCGACGTGCTGGCCAAGATTTTCCTGGGCACCATTAAGAAGTGGAACGACCCGGCTCTGACGGCGCTAAACCCAGGGACGAACCTGCCCAACCTGGACATTTCAATCGTGCACCGTTCCGACGGCAGCGGCACCAGCTTCATTTTCACCAGCTACCTGTCGGCGGTGAGTCCTGACTGGAAGGCAAAGGTTGGCGCGGGCACCTCGGTCGAGTGGCCAACTGGTGCGGGCGGCAAGGGCAGCGAAGGCGTTGCCGCACTCGTGACGCAGACGCCGGGCGGCATCGGCTACTTCGAGCTCGCCTACGCGACACAGAACAACATCTCCACCGCCACCCTGCAGAACAAAAATGGCAAGTTCGTTGACCCGACGTCTGCTGGCGCCAGTGCCGCTGCGGCGGGCGCAGTCGCGAATTTGCCGCCGGATTTGCGGTCAGTTTTTGTAGATGCCCCCGGCGACGCCAGCTACCCGATCAGCGGGTTTAGCTGGGTCGTCATTAACACGAGTCAGAGCGATCCGAAGGTCGCCGCAACTCTGGTCTACATGCTGGCCTGGCTGACGACCACCGGACAGCAAGGAGTCGAGGCGCTGCAGTACGCACCGTTACCGCCGCAGCTGCAGCAAATTGATCTGCAGCAGCTCCGCAAAGTAACCGCGGGCGGCAAGGCGGTCCTCAGTCCCTGACCGTTCGAACCAGCAGCCGGAGAGGCCGTATGGCACAACCCACACAGGCGGCCGGTGCTCCTCGCCGCGGACTGGCTCCGCGGCGAGGGCGTGTCCGAGGCGAGCCGATCTTCCGCGGCCTGGTCACCCTGGCCGCGCTGCTGGTTCTGGCCGCAGTCGTCGGGCTGGCGGCGGATCTGACCTGGGAATCGCGCGACGCGATCGGCAAGTTCGGCGCCGGATTCCTCACCTCCCAGCGCTGGGATCCTGTCCACAAGCGGTTCGGCGCTCTGCCGTACATCTACGGCACGCTGGTCACCTCTGCAATCGCCATCTTCATCGCTGGCGTCATCGGCGTCGGGGCCGCGCTCTGCCTGACGGAGCTTGCGCCCAGACGGATCGCCGGTGTGATGTCCGCTCTCGTGGAGCTGCTGGCGGCGATTCCCAGCGTGGTCTACGGTCTCTGGGGCATTTTCGTGCTGGCGCCACTGCTGCGCGAGTACGTCGAGCCGTTTCTGCACAACACGCTCGGCTTTATTCCGATTTTCTCCGGGCCGGAGATCGGCATCGGCCTGTTCGCCGGCGGCGTCATCCTCGCGATCATGATCCTCCCCACCGTGACCGCGATCTCGCGGGACGTCATCCGCGCGGTGCCGCGGGAGCAGCGCGAGGGCGCCTTTGCTCTCGGTGCAACCCGCTGGGAGGTTATATTAACGGTCATCCTTCCCTATGCGAGGAGCGGTATTGTTGGGGCGCTGATTCTCGGCCTCGGCCGTGCGCTTGGCGAGACGATCGCCGTGACGATGGTGGTGGGGGCACGACCGCAGATCACGCACTCGCTCTTCGGCCTGGGCTACACGATTGCGGCAGTCATCGCGAACGAGTTCACCGAGGCGACCTACCAGCTCTACCTTTCCGCGCTCTTTGAGCTTGGACTGATCCTGCTCGTGATCACGATGCTGCTGAACGTGCTGGCCCGCCTGCTGGTCTGGCGGGTCAGTCGCGGACCGGCGGGGCTGTCATGACCGCCGTAAGCGCATCCTCTGGCCAGCGTGTGCGGGACGTCAGCCGCCGTCGCTCCCGACGCACAATGACGAACGCCGTGATGGTAAGTCTCCTCGCCCTGACACTGCTCATTGCCCTGGTGCCGTTGGTGGCCGTCCTGGGCTACGTGCTGGTCCACGGTATTCCCGGGCTGACCGGCAAGCTCTTTACCTCTTTGCCACGGCCGATCGCGAAGGGCGCCGGCGGCATGGCGCAATCGATGGT
>JBBRGK010000201.1:0-6026 GCA_038240805.1 Dehalococcoidia bacterium
AAACCGGGGAGTCCGTCCTACGGTCTGAGGGCGCCACGATGGATGGGGGTCTTCCGCAGCAAGACGCCATCGCGCTGCGGCACAACGTCAAGGGTGTCCATATTGCGAGGAGCCGGTCCGAAGACGCAGACGCCGGCTTTCGTGTAGGTGGCGCTGTGACAGGGACAGCGGAACCAGCCGCCGGCGCTGCCCTCGAACACGAAATCCGGTCGCCAGGGGAGCCTGCAGCCCAGGTGGGTGCATTTCTGCTGGAGGGCAACCAGACCGCCGAGGCGGTTGCCCTGCTGAGTGCCAACGCCGCCTTCGCCGGGGCGCAGGTTCACGAGGTATGCCTTCGCTTCTGGAACATACAGCGGCGGTGCACCGAGTTGCGGCAGTTCGCTGCCGGGTACGCGTACGAAGTCCCGTGGGGAGGTCGGATTGGTCTGACAGAAGCGAGCCAGCACGAGGCCCGAGCCGAGCACTGAAAGGCCCGCTCCGGTCCAGAACGCAGTGCGCAGGAATCGACGTCGGGGAGGGATGGCGTTGAAATCGGGCACAGGGGACCGAGGCATGGTAGTCATGCGTTGTTCCTCGTCTCTGCCCGGTGGGAACAGTGTAGCGGATAGCAGCGGCGATGGGGGCTGCAATATGAACGCTGCCGGCCACAGAGACGGCCGATACACAGGCGCTCGTCAACCATGACCGCCGGGTGACATTCGCGGGCTGAAGATCGCCTGCCTTCACGTCGTCGGATAGGCAAACCAGACCACGCCGTGCAGCCGGGCACCGCCTTCGAAAACGGCTGCTCCGACCTCTGCCAGCTCATGTCCTGTCGCTGCTCCGCGCAGCGCCGGCTCCCACCGCTCGAACCGGGCGGTGAACTCAGCCGTTGCTCAGCAGTCGTCGATCACGATCTGGTAGCGCTCGCCCGACCGCAATCGCTCAAAAGGAACCGGGGCAGCGGGCGGCACTCCAGGGCCGGGTTCGCGGGTATCCGTATTAACACTGTCCATACATATGAGCGTAGCACGGCGGACAACTGCGACCTTCGGCCCCCTCAATGCCTGGTACTACCAGGTATTGGGCGCAGTCGGCGTCGATGCCTCGCCAAGGCACGCCCGAACCCAGTCCAATGTACTTGCCGTCAGACCATCGAGATCACCCCGGGAGCGCTTAGAGAACAGCCCTCGCCGATGCGCCCGAGCTTGCTTCCAGATAGACGCTATCCCCGGGTGTTTCGGCAAAAACGCTCGCTCAAAGTCCTCCAACTCGTAGCCCACCACCTCGACGGTCTCGCGCACGACTCGGACCCACGCGTCATCGACCTTATAGGACACGGCAGGAACTGGCGGCTCGACCGATACGAAGAGCGTGTCGTACTTCGCGTCATACGACGCGTGCAAGCGCTCAGGGTCCGGCAGCTTGAAACGCGGCTGCCCCGGCTCTTGCGTTATGGTTCGTCTGTCTTTGGTGGCCATATCTGCTCCGCGTCCGGTTCCACGCCAGCAACTGCGTGCGAGCTAATGATGGCAGCTATCAGCTAAGTTGCGGGCTTCAAATCAGGACTTGCACCAGACGGATTTGATGCATTCACGGTGAATTCGCCAGGACGCAGGTCGGCGGCTGCTGAAAATGACATTCCTGCGGTGAGCGTTCGGTAGAACTTTCGCGATGTTCCGCCACAACGCGGGCAAGGAGTATTTGGCTCCTCTAGCGGAAGATCGTATCCACAACTATTGCAAGCGACCCCATTCCCTAAAGACGCAGCGGCCTCTTCTAGCTTTCGAGCGGTGGCCAGTGCGTCCTTGAACTCGCGCTGGTGAGCCAATTCCGTGTTAAGGCTACGAACCCTCTCGAGTTGAGCCTGGAACAATTTGATCGCCTGTATCACTTGCGGTATTGCCACTGCGGACATCGGACTTCCCCTCATTGGTCTGAACAGGTGCTGCGGCTTGGAGTAGCTCTAAAAAAAGGTCCAGGCTGGCCTGGGTCTTGGCCGTCACTTCATCGACAGTCCTTGTACTCGACGCTTGGAGTTCCTGAGCCTGCGATTTTTGGATGAGACCCAACACGTAATGTGGACCAGCCGCTCCGACGGCAAGCGCCGTAACCATCCGAGCTGGAATGGCTGCATCGCTCGCAAAATCTCTCGCTCCACCGGTTCCCCAAACGACGAATCCCCCCATCGCACCAATAAGCATTGTCCGACCGCAGCGTTTGAGCCGGGCTATTCGGCCGCGTCCAGAGACCTCAGGCCCAGATGCGGCTTCTTCCTCTCTCCAATCTCGGTAGAGGATGTAAGCAAGTCCGCCAGCAGCGCCAGCAATGCTCATGGAGAGACATTCCAGCATTAATCCTTTTGACCCCTCTCCACGCCTTCCGTATGCATACGAGGATAGCATGACCGATCTCTGCGACTATCCGCCCGCTGCTGCATTCAGTCTGCAGTGAGATGATGGCGCCGGTTGCGCCCGTGCAACGGTGGAGCGCCTGTCGCGGCGGCTTTTCTGCACCGGCGGAGCAAGATTATCGGCGACGGGCGCGTCCTTTAGCCGGTAGAGTACCCACAACGCCATCACACACCGCCGCCCGGAGGGCCTGCTATGTCTCATGCTGCCGGTTCCAGACGCCGCGGCGTCCGTCCGAGCACTCTGGCCGCCGTTGCTGCTGTTCTGGTCGTGGCCCTGATGGCCGCCGCCGGGCTGTTCGAGCCCGCATCACGTGGCAGCGCTGCTGCTCCGGGGTCGCCCACAGCCCCGGCCACCGGCGCCGCTACTGTCGCGACGAGCTTTGACGCCGCATCCGTCGCTGCTGCCATCGGCACAGCAAGCGTCGCGAGAGGTGTCGGTGTGACAGGTGCCGGAGTTGCGGTCACGCCGCAACCTGCGGAGACAGCAGGACTCACCTATGCCGCGAATGACCCGCTCACCGTCTCGTACACCCAGCCTGCCGACGGCGATGTCGAGGTCGATGCGCAGGCGGTGATCTTCGTGCAGTTCAACCGCCCCGTGGCGACGCTCACTGCTATTGCCCTGCGCGGTAACCAGCAGGTTTTGACGTTCGATCCGCCGGTGAGCGGCGCCGGTAAGTGGCTCACCTCGGCGCTGTATACGTTCAAGCCGGACTCCGGCCTGCTTCCGAATACGACCTACCACGTGCAGGTGCGGGCCGACCTCAGCGAGCAGCCTGACGGCACCCTTGCGGCGCCGTACGACTTCAGTTTCACGACGATTCTGCCGGCGGTGGCCGAGACCGCCCCGCGCGACAACACGCAGTTCGTCGATCCTGCCACAAGCGTGCAGGTGACGTTCAACCAGGCGGTAAACCAGGCATCGGCTCAGGCAGCGTTCAGCCTGGTTGCCAGCGGTGTGGCCCTCCCTGGCGGCTTCTCCTGGACAGACGACCATACCCTGGTGTTCAAGCCATCGACGCCGCTCGCACGCGGCACTACCTTCACCGCAACCGTTGCGGCTGGCGTCAGCGGGGCCACGGGCGACGGGGTCGCGGCGAAGGACTACGCCTGGACGTTTACCGTGGTTGAGGTGCCGCGTGTGCGCGAGACGCGGCCGGCGAATGGGGAAACGGCGGCGGAACTGTACGCCGTGTCCATCTTCTTCACCGCGCCGATGGACCATAACTCTACCGAGGCGGCGATCACGATCGACCCGGCGCCCACCGGCGACCTGGAGCCGAACTTCTACTGGGGCGGCGACACCATCCTCAACATCATCTTCTCGAAGAAGTACTCGAGCAGGTACCGCATCACCATCGGCGCCGGCGCCAAAGACCGCTTTGGCATGGCGATCGCGGAGCCGTACACGCTCAGTTTCACGACCATGGCCCAACCGCAGCGGCAATCTCCGCCGCCGAGCCTGTCGCTGGTCGGCAACGGCCAGGCGACCCTGAACGCCTACTTGCCAGCGCAGATCTACCTGCAAACGGTCAACGAGCAGCAGGTGAACTTCGCCCTCTACCCGGTTGCCGCCGATGTTTTCAGCCTGGTGGACGCCGATTACCAGACGCGCCGCGACTATCGACCGTCGAACCCGGCCCTGAAGACGTGGACGTTTCCCGTAACCGATTTCAAGCCCGACCTCTCCATCATCAGCCTGGTGACGCTCGGCGAGACGCTGCCCTCCGGCGGCACGTTGGCGCCCGGCTTCTACCTGCTTGAAGCAGGCAACTCCTCCCTGCCGCTGGGACAGGAGCACGACCGGATCTTCCTCGAAGTGACACGCACCAACCTGGTGGTAAAACGGGGCGTGGATAGCGGCCTCGTCTGGGCGACGGACATGAAGACAGGCGCGCCAGTGGCCGGAGCCCCTGCCACCTTCGGCAACAGCTTCGGCGGTGTGCTCTCCACCGGTACCACGGCGGCAGACGGCACATTTTCAGCGCCACTGCCCCGTCCAGATCAGAACGGGATCGGCGCCCGGCTCTATGCAAACGTGCAACGGGCCGACGACGTGTCGCAGGCCAACCAGGACTGGACCGGCTCGTCAGGACCGTATTCATTTAATGTGCCCGTTCAGCTTTACCCGCGTGTGACCCAACGTAGCTACCTCTACACCGATCGGCCGATCTATCGCGCCGGTGAGACGGTGCATGTCCGCTTCATCCTGCGCACCGACGATGACGGCAACTACAGTGTGCCCGCCAACGCGGGCATGCTGACCGTGCAGGCAAACGATAGCCGCGGCAACCCCAACGCCGTCCCCAACGTCCAGGCGCAGCTTGACGGCTTCGGCTCTCTGGGCGCGGACCTGATCATTCCGCCCGAAGCGGCAACGGGCAACTACCAGCTCACCGTGCGTCTCGGCGGTGACCAGGTCGGATTCGGCAGCTTCCTGGTGGCCGAGTTCCGGGTGCCGGAGTTCACGGTCAAGCTCGATACCGACCACGCCGAGTACATTAACGGCGCTACGATCAAGGCTGCGGCCCAGGGCGACCTCTTCTTTGGCGCCCACCTGCCCGACGCGACGCTCGACTGGCGGGTGAACGCTGCGCCCTACAGCTTCCGTCCCACGGACAAGCAGTACAACGGCTTCAGCTTCAGCGACTTTGAGCAGGCACAGAAAGCGAAGCCGATCCCGAGCCCCGTCGCCACAGGCAATGCAACGACCGACATTGGCGGCAGTGCTCCTTTCAGTCTGCCCGCCCAGGTCGGCGACTATCCCGCCAGCGAACGCTACACGATCACGGCCACGATCACCGACCAGAACCGCCAGCAGGTCAGCACATCGAAAGATGTGATCGTTCACCGGGCGCAGTTCTACGCCGGGCTGCGGCCGCAGCAGTACCTGATCACCGCCGGCAAGACGGCCACCTTTGATCTCGCCTCGGTCGATACGGCCGGCGCCGCAGCGGGGGGTGTGCCGCTGCGGATCGAAGCGTACCGGCGCGTCTACAAGACCACGAAGGAGAAGCAGCCCGACGGCAGCACGCGGTTTATCAGTACCCTGGAGGACACGCTGGTGGACTCGCGCAGCCTCTCTACCGACCAGTCTGGCCGCGCGAGCTACAGCTTCGTGCCTGCTCTTGGCGGCGAGTACCGGATCACCGTGGCCGGCATGGACGCGGCCGGCAACCCCTTTCAGGCAGCGGCATCGATCTACGTCACCTCGACCGATTTCGCCCCCTGGCGTGTGAACAGCGAGCCGAAGCTGGACCTGGTTGCCGACAAGCAGGAGTACGTGCCCGGCGATGTCGCACACGTGCTGGTGCCGGCGCCGTTCGCCGGGGCTACTGGCCTGGTGACGGTGGAACGCGGCCGCATCTACACCCATTCGATCCAATCGTTCCCCACCAACAGCACCGTGCTGGATATCCCCATCACCGCCGACATGGCGCCGACGGTCTACCTGGGCGTGGCCCTGTTCAAACCGGGGCAGAGCGCCGACGACATCCCCGGCTACCAGGTCGGTTATCTCAAGCTGCCGGTTTCGCCGGCGGCCCACGCGCTCACCATCACCTTGACGCCCGATAAAGCGAAGCTCGGCCCCGGCGAGACGGTCAACGTGAGCGTGAAAACGACCGACAGCGCC
>JBBRGK010000202.1:0-6021 GCA_038240805.1 Dehalococcoidia bacterium
CGTTGCGTGTCAGCGATGCAGAGGTGCGGACACAGGCGAGCGCCTGCCGGTCGCGGGCGTGGATACGGTCAAGCTGTTGCCGCATGCTGAGCCCTGCGGCGGGCACTGCGTCGAAGCATTGCTCCGGGACGCCGAGCAGCAGCGATTCGAGTTCGCCCCACGACTCGATCAGCGCCCCGGCCAGCCGAATCGCTGGGGTTGGCAGATGACCAAGCGCGGCCAGCGTACGGCGGATATCTGTTGTCAACTCCAGGTCATGGGCGGCGAAGCGGTGCAGGCGAAAGCCGAGCGTGTGCTCCGCGGTGTGCCACTCGGTCGTACGCAGCAGCGTCGCCGCCCCGATCGAAAGCAGCGATGTGATCGCTTCGTCGCGCATCGTCCGCATCCGGGCGAGGATCGCCGACGCCGGCTCGCCGGGCGTACCAGTCGGATCGCCGTCGCGTAGCGGATAGGCATCGGGTGGGGGCTGAAACGGACCGTCTTCTGCCCTTGAGGCCGTATAGCGGCAGGCGATGGCGTAGCGTTCGTCCGTCAACTCGACGTGGGCCAGCTGCTGCCGCACGCTCCACTCACCGGCGAAGGGCCGGCCATCGAGCAGCGGCGCGGGCACGCCGGTCAGCGACGCCTCCAACCGGGCGCGGGCACTCGGCGCCCACTGCAGGTGCCGCACCGCTGCGGGCGCGTTCCAGCCGGCAGCGTCCAGGCTCGCGGCAAGCTCCAGCCGCGCTTCGATGTCTGCGGCAAGGAGCCGCGTGATCACGTCGGCGAGCGCCAGTTCGGCGCCATCACATGCCACCGGCGCGGTCAGCGCGGCATCCGGCAGCGCCGCGACCGTCTCGACCAGTGCGTTGCGTTCTGCCCGCGACAGGCTCACAGGTACTTCAAAGGTTGCAGAATGGCCAGCCTTTCGACCCGTGCGACTCCGAGATTCCGTGGCCAGCTCACACGTACTCCAGCAGTTGCAGCCCCATGCCAGATAGTTCGGCTGCGGGAATCGTTGTTACACGGGTGCCTGGCAGTGCACCAATGCCGGGGTCGGGGCAGGCGAAGCCTGCGGCGCGCGCCTGCTCGACCGCCGCAGCAAGGTCGTGGACCTCGAAGGCGCACATGCTTGCCAGTCCCGGGGGACGCTTTGCGATCGGACTTTCGGGCGTGGCCGGTCCGAGCAGCTCGAAGATCGCATCACCTATCTTCATCTGCCGAACGATCATCGCCCCCGCCATGACCTCGCCGGCCAGCGGCACGCCGAGCACATCGGTCCAGAAGCGGGTCGAGGCCTCGATGTCGGGGGCGATGGCCGCCAGGTGGTCAAGTCGTTTGAGCGGAAAGCCCTGGTCGAGCAGCCCGGCAGCGACACGGCGTTCATGACGGGCCGCATATGAAGGATGGTATTGGATCAGGCGGATGTCAGCGGCGGCCTCAGGGGGTCCATGTACTTCGGCCACATCGCAGATCTTCTGGTCATCGCTGCCCCTGACCTCGCGCTGCGTGGGGCTCTGCCCGTGCTGCTTCAGCCGTGCAACGGCGCCGGCAAGGTCCGCCGTGCGCAGGCAGACGGCGGACAGCCCCTTGCCCCGTTCGGCGGCGCTGACGAACGCCTCGCCGTGGACGCTGCGCGCCTCGGCCGCGTCCGCGATGCCAAGTAGCTCGACGTAGAAGCCGCACTCCGGCTCGTCTTTGCCGTCTCTGCCACCTCTACCACCTCTACCACCTCTACCACCTCTACCACCAACGAAGAAGCCGGTGTTCTGCGTGCCCTGCCCCTGATGGCGGGCGCCGGGAAAGAGGGTGAGACCCAACCGCCGGAACGGTGCAGCAGCGGCATCGAGGTCCGCGACAGGCAGAATGACATGGTCGATCGCGTCATATAACATCGCCGTATTCTACCACCCGGGCGCGACGAACCGCAGAAACCCGAGTGCGAACGTTCGCAGAAACCCTGCCTGCTTTGCTTTTCGGTGGCCGGGACCGGACAATGCGGCGGTCAAGGCGGACGAGGGATAGGCTGCGGGCCAGCGAGAGGTCCCGCCGCTGGAGGAGTCGTCGATATGGCCGGTCCGCTCAGCAATAAACGGGTTGTGCTCGGGGTCAGCGGCTCGATCGCTGCCTACAAGGCGGCGGACCTCGCTTCGAAACTGCGGCAGGCGGGGGCGCTGGTCGATACGGTGATGACGAAGGGCGCCACCGAGTTCATCACGCCGCTGGCGATGCGGGCAGTCACCGGGCGCGCCGTGATCACCGATATGTACGACCTGCACTCAGACCTCGCTGTTGAGCACGTTGAACTCGCGCACGCCGCCGATGTGGTCGTGATCGCACCAGCCACCGCCGCGACGATCGCCCGCCTGGCGAGCGGGTTGGCCGAAGATATGCTCTCCGTGACCGTGCTCGCGACAATCGCACCGGTGATCATCGCCCCCGCGATGGAGGCGAACATGTTTGCCCATCCCGCCACGCAGGCAAACCTGACGCTGCTGCGCGAACGGGGCGCCGTGATCGTCGGGCCGGCCGAAGGGCATCTCGCCAGCGGGCGCAGCGGCAGAGGGCGGCTGGAGCGGCCGGAGACGATCGTCGAGGCGGTGAAACTCGTACTCGCCCGGAGCGGCGACCTCGCCGGACGCCGGGTCGTCGTGACCGCAGGAGGCACGCAGGAGCCGATCGACCCGGTGCGTTTCGTCTCCAACCATTCCTCCGGCCGCCAGGGCTATGCCATCGCCGAGGCCGCCCGAGACCGCGGCGCCGCAGTGACGCTGATCACCACCCCCGTGGCGATCGAGCCGCCTTACGGCGTGGATGTCTGTCGGGTGCGCCGTGCGAACGAGATGCTCGATGCCGTGTTGGCCGCCTGCCGTGGCGCCGACGCGCTGATCATGGCCGCCGCTGTTGCCGACTTCCAGCCAGAAACGATCGCTGCCCAGAAGATCAAGAAGCAACCCGGCCAGACCGAGCTTTCGATCACGATGTCGCGCACTCCCGACATCCTTCTGGAGGTGCAGGCGTACGCCTTTCCGGGATTGGTGCGGGTCGGCTTTGCCGCCGAAAGCCAGGATCTGCTCGAAAACGCGGCGGCAAAGCTGCACGCCAAAGGGCTCGACTTCATCGCGGCAAACGACATCACCGCCCCCGATGCCGGCTTCGGCGTCGAGACGAACCGCGTGATCCTGCTCGACAGCGACGGCGTCGAGCCCCTGGCGCTGATGAGCAAGTACGAGGTCGGCGGACGCCTGCTCGATCGGGTGGCGGCGCTGCTCCGGCGGCGGGACCAGGCAGCAGCAGAGTAATCAGCCGAAGCTTTAGTCGCTACGGCATCGCGGCCTGCGGAACCTCACCCCTTGTCGTGAACCTCACCCCGTCCCCTCTCCATTGCCTTCGGGCAATAGAGAGGGCGATCATTGGTTGCATTGCACGGAGTTCGAGGATGGACGGGCGTGAGATCACGATTCGCCACGCTGACCACGAGAGATGAAGCGGCTACGACAAAAGATCCCCCGTCCATCCTCGCTGTACGCATCGGGCAACCAGGGATCGCCCTCTCTACCGGCCGCAGCCGGTGGAGAGGGTAAGGGGTGAGGTTTCCCCGAAAGGGTCCGCCGCCGCGCTGCCCAAAAGTTCCGAGATCTAGTCAGATCGGCATCTGCCATGCCGGCCCTGCAGGCCGCAGACTTGCCTGCGGGGCCACTGCTAACGGCACCTCCTGCTCCCCGCTGCCGGGTCCGGGCCTGGCACATCACCGGAGACGCATGCGTGTTTGAGTTCGTACAACATCGACTGAAGGAAAGGGACACCACGTGACCACACCGAAGAAGCCACCGAGCCAGCAGGCGAAGACGCCTGGCAAGAAGCCGCCGTCGATCAAAGGCGCGAATAAGAACATCGACGCCCACCGCGAGCAGACTCCGGGCGAGTTCCTCACCACCAACCAGGGGGTGCGCGTCGGCAACGACCAGAACACGCTGCGAGCCGGCACGCGCGGCCCTGCACTGCTTGAGGACTTCGCGCTCCGCGAGAAGATTACCCACTTCGATCACGAGCGCATTCCCGAACGGGTCGTCCACGCCCGCGGCGCCGGCGCCCACGGCTTCTTCCAGGTCTACGAATCGATGGCCGAATACACCAGTGCTCAGTTCCTGCAGGACCCGGCGACGATCACGCCCGTGTTCGTACGCTTCTCGACCGTGGCCGGCTCGCGGGG
This sequence comes from Dehalococcoidia bacterium, assembly GCA_038240805.1. GTDB lineage: Bacteria > Chloroflexota > Dehalococcoidia > CAUJGQ01 > CAUJGQ01 > JBBRGK01. The sequence goes on from JBBRGK010000202.1 coordinate 4,193, forward strand.
TTCGGCCGACACCGTGCGCGACGTGCGCGGCTGGGCGACCAAGTTCTACACCGAAGAGGGCAACTTTGATCTCGTGGGCAACAACATCCCGATCTTTTTCATCCAGGATGCGATCAAGTTCCCCGATCTGATCCATGCCGTGAAGCCGGAGCCGAACAACGAGATCCCGCAGGCGGCCTCAGCGCACGACACGTTCTGGGACTTCGTCTGGCTGACGCCCGAATCGACCCACATGATCATGTGGCACCTTTCCGACCGGGCCTTGCCGCGCAGCTTCGGCATGATGGACGGCTTCGGCGTCCATACCTTCCGCCTGATTAACGAAGCGGGTGTCTCCCGGTTCGTGAAGTTCCACTGGCGGCCGTTGCTGGGCACGCACTCGCTGGTCTGGGATGAGGCGCAGAAGCTGGCCGGCAAAGATTCCGACTACATGCGGCGCGATATGTGGGAGTCGATCGAACGCGGCAACTACTTTGAGTACGAGTTCGCGATCCAGCTGATCGAGGAAGCGGACGAGCACAGATTCCCGTTCGACCTGCTCGACGCGACCAAGATCTGGCCAGAGGAGATGGTGCCGCTGCGTCGGATCGGCAAGATGACCCTGAACCGCAATCCGGACAACTTCTTCGCCGAGACCGAGCAGGTCGCTTTCCACACAGGCCACGTCGTGCGCGGAATCGACTTCAGCAACGACCCTCTCTTGCAGGGACGCCTGTTCTCCTACCTCGATACGCAGCTGATCCGGCTCGGCGGGCCGAACTTTGTCGAGATCCCCATCAACCAGCCATTGAACCAGATGCACAACAACCAGCGCGACGGCCACATGCGGCAGATGGTCAACCTTGGCAAAGTCAGCTACGGTCCGAACTCGCTCGGCGGCGGTCGTCCCCACCAGGCGGTGCCCGCACAGCGCGGCTACGCCAGCTACCCGCAGCGCATCGATGCGCCGAAGCTGCGCGAACGCAGTCCCAGCTTCGATGATCACTTCGGCCAGGCGACGCTGTTCTGGAACAGCCAGTCGGAGCCCGAGCAAGAGCACATCGTGCTTGCCTTCCGCTTCGAGCTGGGCAAGGTCGAGAGCCTGCAGGTTCGCGAGCGGGTTGTGGACCTGTTCACCAACGTCGACCTGGAACTGGCGCGCAAGATCGCGGCCGGCATCGGTGTCGCCGATCCGGCAACAAACGGCGGCGTCAGCGGCGCCAACCAGCGGCTGAAGCAGGGCTGGGACACGTTCGGCGTCACCGACCGGCCGGGCGAGAAGCGGCAGGGCCTGCCGGCAAAAGCGCCTGAGCTGAGCATGACCAGCACGCCGATGGGGAACGTGAAGGGCCGCAAAGTTGCGGTGCTCGCCGCCGACGGCGTTGATGGCGCGATGGTGACGCAGATGGAGACGGCGCTGAAGCGCGCCGGCATCGTCGTCGAGCTGATTGCGCCGCATCTGGGCATGGTCGAGAGCAGCAAAGGCAAGGCGCTGCCGGTGACAAAGAGCCTGCTGACGGTGGCATCGATCATGTATGACGCGGTGCTCGTTGCCGGCGGGCAGCAGAGTGTGGCTACCTTGAAGCAGAGCGGCGATGCCGTGCATTTCGTCAGTGAGGCGTTCAAGCACTGCAAGGCGATCGCCGCTGTGGGCGAAGGCGTGGACCTGCTGCTTGCCGCTGGCTGCATCGGGGCGCCTGGCGCGGCCGAGCAGGACGGCGCCGCGCTGGCCGCACAGGGTATCCTCGCCGATCGCGCGACGAAGAACGCGGTCGCCGTGGCGCAACAGTTTGTCGGGCTGATCGGCCAGCATCGCTTCTTCGCCCGCCAGAAGCGCGACCAGATGCCAG
>JBBRGK010000203.1:0-6009 GCA_038240805.1 Dehalococcoidia bacterium
AGGCTCTGCATATAGGCGCCGGGGCCGTGCGAATCGTCGTGACCGAATGCATCCTGCTGCACCTTCTCGTTCTCGCCCACCTGCCTCCCGGCCGAGTCCACCGCATGCTCAGAGACAACCAGCACAGCGTAGCCCGTCCGCGCGATGCCCTGCTCGACATCGGCCAGCACATCTCCGTCCTGGAGCGCATGTTCCGGCACGTAGACGAACAGTGGCCGGTCGCCATCATCTACGAACGCTGCTGCTGCCGCTGCCAGCCAGCCGCTGTGCCTACCCTTGACCTCGATCACCCGCACGGGCTCCTCGCGGCGCATCGCCTGCGTATCCAGCAGCAGCAGGCGGGTACACAGCGCTACGTATGAGGCAGCGGTTGGGTAGCCGGGGCAGTGATCCATGTCGGGCAGGTCGTTGTCGATCGTTTTAGGCACGTTAATGACCCGCAGGTCACGGCCCTGCTCCTGTGCCCGCGACGCCAGCCTGGCGCTGGTGTCGGCCGAATCGTTGCCGCCGATGTAGAGGTACCAGCGCACGTTCTGTTCAGCCAGGTAGTCGAGCATTCCGTCCAGTTCGGAGTCGACTGGCGCGTGCCTGCACGAGCCGAGCCACGCTCCCGGCGTTCCGGCAAGCCTGGCGAGGAAGTCTTCGCCCAGGCCGTCCAGCCGCAACAGGTCGTGGTCCAGCAGGCCACGCACGCCGTGCCGCATGCCAAACACGCGTCCGATCTGCCCGGACGCCCGGGCGGCGTCGATCACGCCCGCCAGGCTGCTATTCAACACCGGCGTAATGCCGCCCGACTGCCCGATGACCAGGTTACCTGCCATGAGTCGCGTGTCCCGCCGGATCGACGGTGCCGATCATCGAGTGGTCAGACACGTTATACGAAATCGGTGCGCGGTGCAGCTCGGCGAAGTCCCCGATGATGCTGCGCTTCATGCTCTGCCCGGTAAGGCGCACCCCTTCGCCGATGATCGAATCGCTGACGATGCTGTCCACGATCACGGTGTGCGGCCCCACGCTGACGTAAGGCCCGACGACACATCGCTCAAGCTTTGCAGAGGGATCGATGTAACACGGCTCTACAATCGTCGCGACGGGATTATACGCAGGCTTGTTGCGGTGCAGCTCCACGAGGTGCCGGTGCGCGTCCAGAACCGCCTCGATCGTACCGGTATCCCACCAGCCGGTCGCGGTCACGGCATGAAAGCGCGAGCCGCCATCGATCATCCGTTGCAGAGCACCCGCCAGGAAGAACTCGCCTTTCTCTGCGTCCTCGGCGGCGATCTGCTCGTCGATCGCCCGCAGCAGGCCCCGGTGGTCGTTGATCATGTAAACGCCCATCGTCGCGAGCTTTGTCGGCGGGTTTTTTGGCTTCTCCACCAGCTTGCTGATAAAGCCGTCCTTCAGCTCGACGATGCCGAACCGGCTCGGGTCGTCCACCAGCTTCACCCCGAGCGAGCCGTCCACTGAGCTGTCGACCAGTCTGTCGAGCGGAGCCGAAAACAGCGAGTCGCCGAACACGATCAGCAACGGCTCGGTGATCAGATCCGCTGCAACCTTGATCGCATGCGACTGGCCCTTCAGCTCGGTTTGCGTGCGGAAATGGACGGGCACGCTGTAGTGCCCGCGGACGTACTCTTCGATCATTTCGCCGCGATCCCCGACGACTATGATGAAGCTGCTCGGGTTGAGCTGCATCAGGTAGTCCATCAGGTGGCCGAGCACCGGCTTGCCGGCGAGCGATAGCATCGGCTTGGGCCGCACATGGGTGTGCGGCCGGACGCGGGTGCCGAGGCCGGCGAGGGGAAGCAGGATCTGCATACCATCTCCTGGTGGCGTTGGGGCTGCGTCCCATGATATCAGAGCCGTTCTGTCAACCGGCCGCACCGCGTCTGATGCACGAGTAACACGTGTAATGCATGTGATACAGCCGCTACAGCCGAGTAGCGATTGAGAAGCAGCAGCAGGCGGCATACGATGTGTCAGGAATCCGCCACGGAGGCGAACAGATGGCAACAGGTAATAGCGACGCTGCGGTCTGGCGCGCAGCGGCACTCGACGTGCGTGGACCGGGCTCCCGCAATGGCGGCCGCTGGCGTACTGGCGAACCGGACGATGCTTTCGCGACTGGCGACCGGGGGGAGCTCTGGATCGAGGGGAATGCCCTGTTCTTCTCCGGCCGGAGCGGGGCATGGAGCGTACCGCTGAACTGGCTCGGAACGCCCGAAGCTGGTCTCTCCGGCGCGATCGAAATCCCGCTCCGCACCGCCGACCGCCGCCATTCGCTCACCCTTCGGCTCGAAGACGCCGCTGACGAGCAGCCCCTTACCGACGCGATCCGGCGTTCGCGTGTGCAAGAGCCCGATGCTCGCGATCGACGAGCCCTGTTCGATCTGCTCGCCTTGCTTCGGCCCGAATTGCAACTGATCGAAGCCGCCGCCACCGCACTCGCCGGAGTTGACGTTGATCAGGAACACCTGAACCATCACGCGGAAAAACTGCTCGCTGCGGCGGCCCGTCTACGCTCTACCTGGCTGCCATACTGGGGCGACCCGGCGACCCGGCTGCGCGATGCTACACTCGGTGCCCTCACGGGGGCCGGCGAAGCGACGCGCCCGGCTGCCGGCGACGCTGCCACTGAGCGCAATGAACAGGCCACCCGACGTTTCCGCAACGTGTGCGAGGATCTGCACGACTGGTGCGGGCTGCCCGAGTCGCTCGATACGCTGCCGGCGCCTCGCCGGCCAATATATGCGACAGAACCTCCCTCGTCCGTCCCTGTCCCGAGCGCAGCTCCTGCCGAAAGCACCGGGCAGCAGTCAGGGGATTCTCGGCCCATAAATTCGGGTGCCGTCCCACATGTGAACGGGCCTGCTGCCGGTGCAGCGGAACCCGCCACAACAACTCCACCGTCGTCCTTGTGGATGCCCCCGACACCTCCCGCACCCACGGCATCAATGCCAGACGCAGATGAAGATATAACCGTGATCGCGGCTGCACCCGGACAGCACCTGGCATCGTCCGATTCTCCGCCGGCAGAGAGTCCGGCGTGGACTGCGGCGCCTTCGCAATCTGTCGTCCGCGAAGAGCCAGTCGAAGAAGACCCGACGCTGCTCGTCAACACGCCGGCAGTGCGAGACACCGCTCTCGCGAGTCCGCCCCTCGCCAATGAGATCACGGCGGGGGCCAGCTCTGCCGAGACGCTCGCGCAGACACCCGTCGTCACCGGTCCTGGCCGGCCAGGCTCGGGCGGAATGACTATGCTCTATCGCCGCAGTGGCTCCGGTCCCGGCGGGCACGTGGCCCGCAAGGAGTTGCAGAAGACCGCGCTGGAGACGCCTGGCGCGGCCGCGACCTTTCAGCGCCTCGGCGATCGGTTCGCCACGGTGCAGCATCCAAACTTCGTCCGGATTATCGACAGCGGCGCCGACGCTGAGGGCGTGTCGCATTTTGATATGGAGTTCGTGGAGGGTGAGGGTAGCCATGCCCGCCTTCGTCGCGGGCCGTTGCCGCTCGATCAGGCGCTCGATGTGATCGACCAGCTTGCAGGTGCCGTAGATGCCGTGCACCAGGCAGGTCTCGTGCACGGCGATATACGCCCGATGAACGTGTTGCTCGAGCCGGGCGGCAGGGCTGTGCTGCTCGAACCAAGCGTCGCCAGCGACTACCTGCTCGAACAGCGTCGTGGAACGATCTACGGAGAGCTTTCCTACCTGACGCCGGAGCGGGTGCGTGGCGATCCGGGGGAGGCCCGAGGAGATATCTACGCGTTCGGCTCGCTGGCGTTCGCGCTGCTCACCGGCCACGCACCGTTCGAAGGCGAGGCAAACGACATATTCACCGGTCACGCCGAAGGTACGCCGCCGCCGCTCGACAGCGTGATCGCTGCTCCCCGCGCGGCAGCGGACGCAATCGCGCGTTCGCTGTCGAAACGACCGTCCGACCGCCAGCCCACGGCCGCTGAACTCGCTACCACGCTTCGTCGCGCCTTCGCCGATGCGCCACAGCAGCCCGCTGCAGCACCGTCCGTGAACCTCTCACCAACGCCAGCACAGGAAATAGCGTTGCCCCAGGCGCCGGCAGAGCCTGCCGCTGGTGGTCTGCGGCCCGCAAACGAACCAGCCACCGTGCCACCGAGCCTCAGCGCCCCGGGGCCTCTCGGCCGCGGCGCCCCGAGCCCCCTCGGACGTGTGACGCCACAGCCTCCTCGGAACTTGCCCGACGACCCGGGTGAAACGGTGATCGAGCCGCGCTGAGCGCTGCGGCCGGTCATCTGGCGGGATGAGCCTCATTAAGCACCGGAGAGACCGAGTACGTGGGAGGCGTTGCCGTACAGCCACTTCTCCTTGACCACGTCTTTGAGCCGCAGGGCGCGGATCTCATCGAGCAACGTCTCATATGGCTGGCTCAGAGTCAGCCAGGAGACACCGACCATGACCTTGTCCTGGATTAGGGTGTTGCCGAACTGCACCAGCATCTCCCAGCCGGAGCCGTGCGTGCCGAAGTGACGCGGCCGGTGTGCCGCGGTGTCGATATACAGGTTCGGGTGACGGCGGGCGAGGGCGACCATCTCCGGCACCCAGGGCCAGCCGCCGAGACCTGCGATCAACGTCCGCTCCGGCAGATCGCAGGCGATCTCGTCCAGATAGCGCGGATGCCCGAAGTCGTAGGCCCGGTCGGTGGCGTACGACATGCTGGCATGCAGCCGCACGGGGATGCCAAGCTCGATGCACTTAGGAGTCTCACGCAAATAACGTAACCTGCATGCTGTAGAACAGCTATGCTGTGCGCATGGACACGCTCACGCTGGCCGACAAATATCAACAGCTACAGAGCCTGCTCAATGAGCGGCAGTGGCGACAATATCTTGCGATCGAGGCGACGCAACGGGGCACGATCACCGGCGTGGCACGCGATGCTGGGGTCTCGCGCAACACGGTGCGCCGCGGGCTGCGCGAACACGAGGCCGGAGAAGCCTATCAGCCCGGGGCACGGATCCGTGCCGTCGGCGGTGGCCGCAAGAAGCTCCGAGACCGCGATCCGACCTTGCTGGCGGATCTCGAGGCGGAGTTGGAACCGAAGGGCGATCCGATGCGGCTGCTGCAATGGACGACCAAGTCCGTGGCGCATCTGGCGGCAGCGCTGGCCGCCAAGGGGCATCGCATCCGCCCGACCGCGCTTGCCCAGCTCTTGCACGAACAGGGCTTTTCCCTGCGGGCGAACAAGAAGACGATCGAAGGCACAGCACCGCCCGATCGCGATGCCCAATTTCGACATATCAACAGCACCTGCACGGCGTTTGCGCAGGCGGACGAGCCGATCATCTCCGTGGACTGCAAGAAGAAGGAGTTGATCGGCGAATTTAAGAATCAAGGGCGGGAGTGGCAAGCCCAGGGAGCGGAGCGGCAGGTGAGTGTCTACGACTTTCTTTCCCTGGCGCAGGGCAAGGCGGTGCCCTATGGGGTCTATGACCTCGTGCATAACCGTGGCTTTGTCAATGTGGGGCTCGACCATGATACAGCCGAGTTCGCCGTCGAGAGTATCAGGCGTTGGTGGCAGAGCTGCGGGCAACAGCTCTATCCAACCGCGACGCGCTTGCTGATTACGGCCGACAGCGGTGGCTCCAATGGCGCGAGAAACAGGCTGTGGAAGAAGGCGTTGCAGGACTTTGCCACGGAGGCGCAGCTCGCGCTCACCGTCGCGCACTACCCGCCAGCAACGAGCAAGTGGAACAAGATCGAGCACCGCCTCTTCTCCTACATCTCGATCAATTGGCGAGCCAAACCGCTCACGTCACTGGAGACGATCATTGAACTGATCTCGCATACCACGACCACGGCAGGGTTGACCGTCACCGCAGTGAAGGATAGCCAGACGTATCCAACCGGCATCAAAGTCACTGACGCCGAGTTCGCCGCGCTGAACCTCAGCCGAGACGCGTTCCACGGCGACTGGAATTATACGCTACGACCGCATGCAGCATGATCAGTTTATTTGCGTGAGGCTCCTTAG
>JBBRGK010000204.1:0-6007 GCA_038240805.1 Dehalococcoidia bacterium
TGCCTCGACGGCTAAGGGCGGCTTCGTTATCACTCTGGAAGAGACGAGCATCAGCTACAACGGCGACACGACGGCTGCTCCTGGCAGCACGGTGAACCTGGCCGGCACATTGCTCGAAGATGCAAACGCCGCCACGCCGATCGGCAGCGCCGCGGTCAGCTTCAGCATTGGCACACAGAGCTGCAGCGCCACGACCAACAGCAGCGGCGCCGCCTCCTGCACGGTTGTCATGACCCAGGCGCCGGGCAGCCTGCCGATTACGGCTGGCTTTGCCAGTGACGGCAAATACAAAGCGGCCAGCGATGCCAGTAAGAGCTTCACGGTCAAGAAAGAAACAAGCACGCTCACCTACACGGGCGACATCACCCAGGACTACCACGACGACACCACCCTCTCCGGAGTGCTCAAAGGCAGCGTCAGCGGCCCGATCAGCGGCGCCAGCGTCAGCTTCACCCTGGGTACGCAGAGCTGCAACGGCACCACAGATGCCACAGGCGCTGCGAGCTGCTCGCTCAACATCAGCCAGGCAGCTGGACTGAGCAGCGTTGTCGCAAGCTATAGCGGCGACAGCCACTACCTGAGCGCAAGCGTCAACAAGCCGTACACAATCACCCCCGAAGAGACGACCATCGTCTACGGTGGCGACACCACGGCAACGCCTGGTGGCACAGTGACCCTTGCTGGTCTGCTGCTTGAGGACGGCAACGCCACCACACCAATCGTTGGCGCCCCTGTTACCCTCACAATTGGCAGCCAGAGCTGCACCGCCACGACCATCGGAACCGGCGTCGCCACCTGCACGGTTATCATGACCCAGGCGGCGGGGAGCCTGGGAATCAAAGCAACGTTCGCCGGAGACACGAAGTACCAGCCGGCAACCGACACCAGCAAGAGCTTCACCGTGACGAAAGAGGTCACCACGCTCACCTACACCGGTGATATCAAGCAGGACTACCACGACGACACCACTCTTTCCGGGGTGCTCAAAGGTAGCAGCGGGCCGATCAGCGGCGCCAGCGTCAGCTTCACCCTGGGAACACAGAGCTGCAGTGGCACCACAGACGCAAGCGGCGCGGCGAGCTGCACGCTCAACATCAGCCAGGCGGCAGGCCCGAGTTCGGTGGTCACAGGCTACGCCGGTGACGGCCACTATCAGCCGGCCAGCGTGACGACGCCGTACACGATTAACCCGGAAGAGGTCACGATCCAGTACACCGGCTCGACCACCTTCCTCAACGGCGCCCCCGGCGTGTTGAAGGCGGTCCTGCTTGAGGATGGCAACCCGGCCAAGCCGGTCGCGGGGCGCCCGGTGAGCCTGACGATTGGCAGCGGCACCGGTGGCCAGAGCTGCACCGGCACCACGGACGCCAGCGGCAACGTCAGCTGCACCATCCCCACGGTGAACCAGCCGATCGGCCTGGGTGGCAAGCTGACGGCGAGCTTCACCGGTGACACCAACTACGTTCCGGCCACGGATGCGAGCAAGACCACGCTGGTGGCATCGTTCGGCAGCGGGCTGTTCGTCATCGGTGACAACACGGCTGCAGCCGCCACAGCGCAGGGGGTGCCGAGCAGCACCACGACGACCAACTTCTGGGGTTCGCAGTGGTGGAAGAACAACAGCCTCTCCGCGATAACGGACACGAAGGGCCCGGCAGCGTTCAAGGGCTTTGCCGAGAAGGCGACCAATAATCCGCCAGCGTGTGGCGACCACTGGACCACGGACCCGGGCAACAGTACACCGCCGCCGGATACCATCGGCGCGTACATGGCGATTATTGTTTCGAGCAACATCACCAAGTCGGGACCGGTCATCTCGGGAGACATCAAAGAGATCGTCATCGTCAAGACGAACCCGGGCTACGCCGGGAACCCTGGTCACCCGGGTACCGGCACCATCGTCGGAGTCTACTGCAAGAGCTAGACCGGACGGAACAGCAAGATCAAGAACGGGAGCCCGTAGCAATACAGGCTCCCGTTTCTGTTTGTCTCGCTATTGTGGTATCGAGCCGAACGGCTGAACGCTCAGCCAGCCCCTACTTCCAGGCGTGAATCACGAAGCGATCGTGCTGTATCGTTTCGAGCAGCGGCCGCTTAAAGGTCCGCCGGTGCTTGACCGCGCGTGCCACGCGCAGCAGCAGAGGACGATGCGAGACAAGGCTGACGCGCCGGAAGCCGGCAGTGAAGAGCATCGCCCTGATCGCGGGATAGTTCAGCCCCCACCAGTTGGAACTGTCGCCGCTAAGCTCTGAGCCTGCATAGAAGGCGCCCGCCGCGCGGCGGTGAAAAGCCATGTCACCGGCGGTCTCGAGGATGAGCTGTCCGGGACTGGCGGTGATGGCCGCAACGCGCTCAAGCGCGAGCAGCGGGTGCTGCATGTGATACAGCACGCCAAGGAAGAGGACCAGGTCAAACTTGCCGAGAACGGCCGGGTCGGCATCGTAGATGCTGCAGATCTTCGACTCGACTTTTGATGCCAGCGCCCGCCTCGCCAGGTCGAAGCCGGCTTTGGGCCAGGAGGAGTCGGACTCGATCCAGCGGGACGCATCGATCGCCAGGACCTTGCCGGCGCCGCGTCGCTCGGCCTCAAACGAGAAGAAGCCGTCTGCGGCGCCGATATCGATCACCGACATGCCGCGAAGATTGCGTGGCATGTGCAGCTGCTTGAGCTTCTCCTTGGTCCGGTCCTGCCCGGGGGTCACGACGCCGTGCCCCAGGTCCATCGTGTGCCACCAGTTGAGCTTCGCGACTTCCCGCCGGAGTTCGTGCGCATCCATTAGAGCGTCTCCGAGCTTAAAATCTGTTCTTTGCCGATGAAGGCCGTGTGCCGCAGCGCAAGCAGACTGCCAGGCGGCGGTCACCCGTACGGTCCCCGACCGCTATAACGCCCGGGTGCTACTGCTCGACGGTGACCTCTTTAGTTGTTGGCGCGCTGGTATACTGGCCGTATTGCTGGGAGTAGTAGTAATACTTGTCACCGCTGCCGCGGGCGCTAACCTTATTGAGCACCGTGCCGACGATTCGCGTTTTGGAGCGGTTCAGGTTATCGAGGGCCGTGCGGACGGCGTTGAGCCTCGTATTGCCCGCATCGATAACCAGCAGCACACCATCGACATGTGCGGCGACGATCGCGGCATCGGCCACGGCCACGGTCGGCGGTGAGTCGTAAACGATGATGTCGGCCTTGCCAAGCAGGTTGTGCATGATGCCGAGCATCTTCGGCGAGGCAAGCATCTCGGCCGGGTTGGGTGGCAGGGGGCCGGTCGTGAGGATGCGCAGGTTTGCTATTGGTGCACTCTGCAACACCGACTCCTCGTAATCGGGCAGATGCGCCAGCAGCGCTGTAGTGAGTCCCGCCTGATTGGTCAGGCCGAAGAACGTGTGGATCGCCGGACGGCGCAGGTCGGTGTCCACCAGGATGACGCTCTTGCCGGCTTTGGCAAGCATAATCGCCAGGTTACCAGCCGTCGTCGTTTTACCTTCGCCGGGTTGAGCGGACGTGATCACCAGACTGCGTATATCGCCATCGAGCGAGGCGAATTCGATGTTCGTACGCAACTGGCGGTACCCTTCGGCCGCCGGGCCGCTCACGTTCTGCGGGCTTAAGACGGAAAGTGACTCACCGGCAACAGCGCGCTGTCTCTGAACGATTCCCATCAGCGGCAGTCCGAGCGCCTCTAAATCCTCCGGACCTTTCACGGTGTCGTCGAGATACTCCATCATGGCCGCGATACCGAGCGCAAAGAGCAGGCCGACGATCGCGGCGAGACCCGTATTTAGCCCCACACGTGGCGAGATCGGCAGAGTTGGCGGGACCGCCGGGTCTGCAATAAAGACGGTATTCAGGCCGTTGCTTGTTGCGGTGGCGGCCTGGCCGCCTATATCGCCCAGCTGCGCCTGCTTCACGCGTTCGGCAAAGACCTGCGAGACGATGTTGACCACGTTCGCCGCAAAGGCAGGATTCTTGCTGCTAAAGCTGACGCGGAGCAGCTCTGTCTGCGGCACATCGGAGCCTGACACGCCTTTGATTGTCCCGTAGCTGGCCCCATTTCCCAGTCTCCGGGCCGCCTCATCAAGCGTGGGCCGGGCCGTAATCAGCTGGGCATAGGTCTTCGTCAACGCCTGACTGGCAGTAATATCGCCGAAGGAGGGCGCCGTCTGCTGGGCAGCGAGGTTCAACAGCAACGTCGCCTGGGCGCTGTAGATCGGTGTCAGCCGCCTGCTGACGCCAAATGCGGTGGCCGCCGCAATCATGGGGCAGAACAGCAACAGCCACCAGCGGCGGCGGATGATATTCAGGTACTGACGAAGCTCCATACGAGGCGTTTCTCCGAACCTGCATACGATCCAACGAGGGACCGTCGAGATCATCAACCGGGCTAACGGCTCTAGCGAGAGCTACTGCTACCGCAGCCCCGGCGCCTTACAGAGCAGAATATGAGTACAGCGAAAGGCCGCACAGGCCGGTCTGCGGGGTCATCGGACAGCGGAACCCTGTGTCGTCCGAGGCAATTGTTGCATTCACGTCCCTGCCGTCCGGCGATCAGGCTCATTATAGGGCATCGCACTCCCACGGCCATCGCCGGCACCAACTCAGGTTCGCGCGGTCGCGCGTCATGCGGCGCGGATACGTCATCACGGCAATATATAGTATCATCGGGGTCGTGAAGCGCCGCATGGCCGTCGTACCGGCCAGATGCCGCCTTGCCGGCCAGCGTGCGACCCGGCACAGTGCCGGCCGTTCCATGAACAGCAGTCTGAAGCTCATCGACCGTCACTGAAGCTATGCCGCCAGGGTGGCCTGCAACGCATGTACTACGTATTCCTTTAATGCAGAAGACCTCCGACCGGGCCTTTAGGCCAGACATTGAGGGCCTTCGTGCGGTCGCGGTTCTCATGGTTGTGGTACAGCATGCCGGGTGGCAGGCACTGAGCGGTGGCTACGTTGGCGTAGACGTATTCTTCGTGCTGTCCGGCTTCTTGATCACGGGCGTTTTGCTCCGAGAGCGCCTCAACAACAATTCGACCTCAATACTGAAGTTCTATGCGCGCCGCATCCGACGGATTCTCCCCGCGGCCACGCTCGTGCTGTTCGGCACCGTCCTCGCGTCGTATCATTGGCTTGGATTCATCAGAGCACATGTGATTGCCAGCGACGGCGAATGGGTCGCGTTCTTTGCCGGTAATCTGCGTTTCGCCCTCCAGGGGACGCAGTATCTAAATGCTGGGGCACCGCCGTCGCCACTCCAGCACTATTGGTCCCTTGCCGTAGAAGAGCAGTTTTACGTGGTTTGGCCGCTTCTCTTCCTCCTCATAGCTTCGCGTACGCAAGTAACGAGGCTTCGCGTGATGCTGGCGGCGACGCTGGGCCTGGTCATCGCCATATCTTTTTCATGGTCCGTTATTCAGACTCCAGGCAATGGTACGTGGGCATTTTTCTCGCCGGCCACGCGCGCCTGGGAGTTGGCGACAGGTGCTCTCCTGGCTGTGGCAGTGCCGGCGCTCACGCGGCTTCCGGTACGATCCGGCCAGGTCATGAGCTGGCTTGGCCTGGCGGCTGTCGTGGGCAGCGGTTTCATTCTCAGTGCTAACACGGTGTTCCCCGGATACGCTGTTGCGTTACCTGTTATGGGTAGCGCTATGGTTGTCACGGGCGGCACGATTGCACCCGGCAAGGGCGCTGAAGCTCTGTTGCGATACGCGCCGTTCCAGTGGATAGGAAAGCTGTCTTATTCGCTGTACCTGTGGCACTGGCCACTCTTTACGATTGCTGCTGAACGTGCCGGACACCCCCGGCCACTGATCGAGAATCTGGGCTGGTCTGTGCTCGCGATCGCTCTGGCGTTCGTCACATACCATGCAATAGAATCGCCTGTCCGGTATTGGCGAGTATTGACGAAGCGACCGGTAACGAGCGTCGCGTTTGGAATGTGTTTGGTGTTTGCGTCGTACGCGCTCTGTCGCTGGGAGATTCGCCAGCATCAAGCACGGCATCACAGCGTGGGAT
>JBBRGK010000205.1:0-5983 GCA_038240805.1 Dehalococcoidia bacterium
CGAAGCCGCATCCCGGACCCACAGGACGAGGAAACGTTCCTCAAATCCAAACTCGAATGGCGCGAAGCGGACAGCCACGCCGGCATGCTGGCGCTCTACCATGACCTGCTGCATCTGCGTCGCTCCGACCCTGTTCTCTCCCGCCATGATCGCGCCGCGACAACCTCGCTCGCGATCAATGACCGTGTGCTCGCGGTTCTGCAACGTGCCGGCGACGAATGCTGCCTCTTGCTGGCAAATTTCGGTCCCGGAATCCCATTTCCGGAGGTCGATCGGGGAATGGGTGATCGTGGAGTGGGGCTCACGGAAGCAGTCGCCGGCCTTTTTGGCACCCTGCCCCTCTCTCTCGCCCAGACGCAATGGCGGCTCCAACTTTCGACCGCTAGTCCGCGCTACAGGTCGCCGGGTGAGGATGTCGCAGAGGACGGGGCTAACGGTATGGCGGTGTCACTGGCGGGCATGCTGATCCCCGCCCACACGGCGTTAGTCCTGGCCCTGCTGCCGTCCTATGCATCTCTTGACTAATGACAGCCGGAGCAGCGCCGTCGACCGCACGGAGAGGACTACCACTCGGCGGGCCGAAAGCTAGATATCGAGGTTTTTCACCTGATCGCTGTGCGATTGGATGAACCGCTTGCGATGCGAGACATCGTCGCCCATCAGGTGGGAAAAGATCTCATCGGAAACCATGGCATCGTCGATGTTTACTTTCAGCATCGTGCGCCGGGCCGGGTCCATCGTCGTCTCCCAGAGCTGTTGGGGGTTCATCTCACCGAGGCCCTTATATCGCTGGATCGCAGGGGTCCGACCGTCCTTCATTTTCTTGAGGTATTCGTCCTTATCCCTGTCGGTGTAAACATACGCTGACGTTTTGCCGTGGGTGATCTTGTAGAGCGGCGGCTGCGCGATATAGAGGTAGCCTTCGTCGATCACTTCGCGCATATTGCGAAAGAAGAACGTGAGCAGAAGCGTCCGAATGTGCGCCCCGTCCACGTCAGCATCGGTCATGATCACGATGCGGTGATAGCGCAGCTTTTCGAGCTTGACGTCGGCGCCGAAGCCGCAGCCCAGTGCCGTAATCAGGTTGCGGATTTCCTCGTGGGCGAGCATCTTATCGACGCGGGCGCGCTCTACGTTGAGGATCTTGCCGCGCAGGGGCAGGATCGCCTGCGTGCGACGGTCGCGACCGCCCTTGGCGCTGCCTCCGGCCGAGTCGCCCTCGACCAGGTAGATTTCGCAAAACTCGGGGTTGCGTTCCGAGCAGTCCGCGAGCTTGCCCGGTAGCATCGTGCCTTCAAGTGCGCCCTTGCGGATCACCGTGTCGCGGGCGTGCTGCGCTGCAATGCGGGCCCGCTGCGCAGTCAGGCACTTCTCGATCACTCGCTTCGTTTCGGCCGGGTTCTCCTCAAGAAACTGGGTCAGTCCCTCGGAGACGACTGAGCGCGTGATTCCCTCGACTTCGGCGTTGCCAAGCTTCGCCTTGGTCTGACCTTCGAACTGCGGCTCCGGCAGCTTGACGCTGATAACCGCGACCATGCCTTCTCGCACATCGTCGCCGGAGAGCGCGTTCTCGTTCTCTTTGAGCGCCTTGGTCTTGCGCGCGTAATCGTTGATCGCCCGCGTCAGGGCGGTGCGGAAGCCGGTGAGGTGTGTGCCGCCATCGACGGTGTTGATCGTGTTCGCAAAAGTGAGGCACGACTCGCTGAAGCCCATGTTGTACTGGATCGCGACCTCGACCGAGACGCCGTCGCGCTCTTTGTCGATGTAGATCGGCGTCTTGTTCACCACATCGCGGTCGGCATTGATGTGGCGCACGAAGCTCTGGATGCCGCCCTCGAAGTAGAAGTTCACTTCGCGATCGGTTTCCTCTTGATCCACATGGATCCAGAGCCCCTTGATCAGGTAGGCCATCTCGCGGAAACGCTGTGTGAGCGTATCGAAGTCGTAGGTCGCCTGACCTTCGGAGGTTTTGAAGATATCCTGATCGTACTGCCACGACACCGTCGTGCCCGTGTCGTCCGACGTGCCAACCGTGCGCAACTCCCCCTGGGGGATACCGCGTTTGTAGTCCTGCCGCCACGTCTTGCCGCCCCGGCGAACCTCAACCCACAGCTCGGTGGAGAGCGCGTTCACAACCGAGGCGCCGACGCCGTGCAGACCACCGGAAACCTTGTAGCCGCCGCCACCGAACTTGCCGCCGGCGTGCAGCACGGTCATCACGGTTTCAAGTGCCGAGTGTCCCGTCTTCTGATGTTTGTCCACGGGGATGCCGCGGCCGAAGTCCTTGACCGTCACCCAGCCGTTCCTGTGCAGCGTTATGTTGATCCGATCGCCGAAGCCGGCCATCGCCTCATCGACGCTGTTATCCACGATTTCATTCACGAGGTGGTGCAAGCCACGCGCGTCGGTGCTGCCGATGTACATACCGGGCCGGCGCCGCACCGCTTCGAGACCCTCCAGAACCTGGATCTGGGAGGCGTCGTATGCATTGGCGGCGCCTTTAGCGCCCGCCCGTGTCAATTGTTCTACCATCTGATCTCTTCTACTCCCGGAATAAACTCAACCCTGTAACACTATTATAGCGTAATAATGGGTCTGCGGCACGCACACTACATATGTAGAGTAGGGTGCAGAGTAGGGTGCAGAGTAGGGTGCAGAGTGGGGAACCCACCGTTCCTGATCTCCCTTTTCAGATGATGTTCGTAGACAGCAGATTCGGTCCGGTGAATTTTGCGATTTTGCACTGGTATCGCCGGAGTTTTGCAGTATAATTGCCCCCAGGTGTACGCGGCCCGGTGTGTCAGGGCAAGAACAATGGCAGCGCTCCAGCTACCCGCCTCGCAAGGCGCGAACGTTTCCGTCACCACCAAATCGGTCGAGGCAGCGGCTGAGAGCGCATGCAGCGCCAGCGGCAACGCCGGACCAGAGCACCAGAGCGAGCAACAGTTCCGCTTGCTGGCGGAGACGATTCCGCAGATGGTCTGGACGGCACGGCCGGACGGCGCCCTCGACTACTACAAGCAGCGCTGGCTCGACTACACCGGCCTTACGTTAGCGGAATCCGCCGGCTGGGGCTGGAAGTTGGTCGTACACCCGAAAGATCTGCAGCCCTGTCTTGACGCGTGGGGCCGGGCTGTGGACACCGGCGAGCCATACCAGATCGAGTATCGCTTACGTCGGGCTGTTGACGGCGCCTACCGCTGGCATCTCGGCCGGGCGCTGCCCGTGCGCGACGAAGACGGCCGGATTCTGAAGTGGTTCGGTACCTGCACCGACATCGACGACCAGAAGCGAGCGGAGAACGCCCTGCGTTTTCTCTCGGAGGCCGGCGACACGCTCGTCGATTCACTCGACGGCAGCGACGTACTTGAAAGCGTTGCCCGTGTCGCGGTGCCGGTTTTCGCCGACTACTGCATGATTGATTTGCTCGAGCGCGGTATCGAGATCAAGCGCGTCGCTGTCGCGGCGCTCGATCGGGAGCAGGAGGCGGCGCTTCGCCAACGGCCCCGGCGTTTAGACCCCGAGCCGGAGTCAAAGGACGTGATCGCTGCCGTACTCCTTGGCGGCAAATCAAGAATCGTGTCCGGTTCTGAAGCGCTGCTTTGGACCGATCGCAGGGGAGTTCCCCAGGACCGGCGATCCGAACAGTCGCTGCAGCAGCGATCGTCGCTGATCGTGCCGCTGATCGCCAGAGGACGCACCCTGGGCACGGTATCGTTTGTGCGAACGACGGCGGCCATGCCGTATAACGACGATGACCTGGTGATAGGAGAGGTATTCGTACGGCGTGCCGCGCTGGCCGTGGACAATGCCCGCCTCTATCGTGAGTCGCAGGAGGCACTCCGAATCCGGGATGAATTCCTGGCCAGCATCTCGCACGATCTGCGTTCTCCGCTCACGGCGATCAAGGGGTATGGCCAACTGGCGGCAAAGCAGGCCATCCGGTTGAAGCTGGCTGAGACCGGGCCGCTGCTGGACGTGCTTTCAGCGCTGGATGACACCATGAGCAAAATGGAGTCGATGATCGCCGAATTGCTGGACCTCACCCGGCTGCAGACCGGCCGACCGCTCGATCTGCAACTGGAGCCGGTCGATCTCGTGGGCCTGGTGCGACGCTGTGCCGCCGACCACCGCCTGACAACCAGCAGGCATATCATCGTGGTCGAAGCGGCCGTCGAGTCCCTCACCGGACTATGGGACGGCCACAGGATCGAGAGGGTCGTTTCAAACCTGCTCTCCAACGCGATCAATTACAGCCCGGGCGGCGAGATTACAGTAAAGATCGAATCGCATGAGCTTGCAAAATTTCGCCTCGCAGTGCTCATCGTGACCGACCGGGGAATGGGCGTCCCGGCCATTGATCTGCCCTTCGTATTCGAGCGCTTTCATCGTGGCAGCAACGTGCGCGCCAGCACGCTGGGCAGCGGAATCGGTCTTGCCGGATCCCGCCAGATTGTGGAGCAGCACGGAGGCACGATCGAGGTCGCAAGCATAGAAGGCGACGGCTCCCGCTTTACGGTAACGCTGCCAGTGGACGAGATCACTGCCGGCTAAGCGCAGGCATGACGGTCATTCCGCGCTGTGCGGCGCCGGCGTTCACAGGCAAGAAGAGGTGGAGCAGCATCGTTGCTGCCCCACCCCATGCTCGAACGCCTGGCTCAACCACAGGGCCACGTCGCGCAGCGTTTAGCGTCGCGAGCGGCTGACCTGCCACGAGACGGCGCTGCCAGTCAGGATTACTGCCCCCGCGATGGCAAGCAACGCTGCAAAGAGGTTCATCCCTCCCCGATCAGCGCCCGTACCGGTGTTCGGCAGTGCTGCCGGCCTTGCCGCTGCAGGTGCCGCTGCCCCCGCACGCGACGCCTGTTGCGCCGGAGCTGAAACCGGCCGTGGCTGCCCGGCAGCGCCGGCCGCCGCAACCGGAGGACCGCCGCCCGAGACGTCAGGCAGGGTGAATGAAGCCGTGCCCTGCGGACCGAGAATCAAAGCCTGACAGTTGCTGCCGATGCAGACCTCAACTGTGCGGCCGGCTGCCTGGGCACCACTACTGGAGGCGATCGTCAGTGTATTGCCCGACGGCGTCACCGTGATCGCACCGCCCGTGGCACCGAGGGTACTACCCGGAACGTTAAGCGTGACCGGTCCGACCCCAGTCTGGATCGTGCCCGTCACTATGGACGTGGTCCCTGCAGGCAGCGTCACCGTGACCGGCTGGATCTGTGGCACTACTCCGGCATTGGAGGCACCGGTCGTGTTCCCGGCTCCGTTTGCATTACCCGCACCCGTGACGGTTCCCGCACCTGCCGCGCCGACCGGTCTGATTACTCCTGCGGCTCCTGAAACGCCCGGAACCGTAACCGATGGCGCTCCAACCGATGGGACCGTTACCGTCCGCACCGGTACCACCGCTGACGCACCAACCGACGGCACTGCCGACGCACCAACCGACGGCACCGCTGACGCACCAACCGACGGCACCGCCGACGGCACCGCCGACGCACCAACCGACGGCACCGCCGACGCACCAACAGGGACCACTACCGAGGGCACGACTGCCGTCACTACCGGCACCTGCTCTGGACGCGCCTGCGCGGCGCCTCCTACTGCGCCGAAGTAGATTGCGCCTGCTATCGCAGCGATACCAAGAACGGCGACAGGCCGGACGAACCCGTTTTTCCTGGCTTGAGTGCCATGATTTGCCATCTGTCCCTCACTTTTCCGAGATTACGTTATAGTCCCTGTGGCGACAGCCGATACGGAGCAGGCAATTGGCCGCCATTCCGCCGTTCCTCCGTGGCCCACATCCAGTATGCGAGAGTATCCGCAGGCGTAATACCTCCGAGAGAGTTACCTTTCCGACGCTACGCCCGGTTTGGACACAGTTTGATCTGAAGCCTGTACTTGCCATGATCTGCCGCAGGCCGCACCCTGCATGTGCAGGCGTGACCCGGCGGCCTGCACCGCCTCATTGCCGGCCGGACGG
>JBBRGK010000206.1:0-5980 GCA_038240805.1 Dehalococcoidia bacterium
CACGCCTGTGGCTTCGCCCTGCAGGTAAACGTTCACGCATGGCTCATGGAAACGGGAATCGTGGCATACATAACCGTGGCTCGTAACTCTTGACAGGTGCAATAGGATAACAACGAATGACTTACGACATTACAGGTTAGCCAGGCTATCGGAGGCCGCTATGAAGGCGAAGGAGATCGTGGCGCGAGCACGCTGGTACGAGCAGTACGACGATGCCTCGCCTGCCGAGTGCCTGCTCAGCGTCCTGATCGATCTCTTCACCGACGAGATGGAGGAGGAGGATCTCACTGCCAGGACGGTGCAGCAGTCATGGGAGCGACTGACCCGTGAGCTGAGCATGACCGAGTGTCTGGACGAGCGCCAGGCGTTTAGCGACGGCGTTGATGTGCTGGCCGGCAACCTTGCCGAGGCAGGCCGCCGCGACCTTGCGGCGACCCTGCGTACAATCGCCCAGCCGCGGGTCGAAGGCGCCGCGCACAGCGACAGGGTCGATGTCGAGCAGATGCGCCAACTGGAGGATGTACCGGATCCGCAGACCGACGGCCGCCTCTGGGTGCCGCGCGGAGCAACACCCATCGGCCACGGGGTGTAATGCAGGACGACGCCTCCTCCCTGTGGCGAACGAGCGGAGCCTGACTCGCGGCCAGGGCGAGTGGAGTCACTTGCCCCCGGGAGTGTTCTCGACCGAGGCAGCCATCGCGGCGAGATTGACGGTCCCCACACCGAACCGTTGCAGGACCGTATCGTGCCCGGTCGCCGCCACCAGCACCTGCACGCGGTCGCCGGGCTTGAGCTCGAGTTCGCCGCGCGGGATCAGGATCGTTCCGTTCCGCAAGACGGCCGTAATGACGGCGTCGCGTTGCAGATGCAAGTCCGCTAACCGGCTCCCGGCGACACCACCATTGGTTCCCACGGCAAGGTCCAGCGTCACCACCTCGCCGTCGTGGGCGCTCGTCATCGCCTGTGCCCGGCGCGCAATCAATGCCTGGCGATCACGACCGCGCAGATACGCCGCGACCACATCACTGCGGCGTAGCATCCCGATCGGGACAGACTGGCCGTGACGGTCCTCGACGACGGGCAACTGGCGTAACCCTTCTGCACCGGGCTGTGCCAGGGCTTCGCCCACGCTCTGACTGGACCGCGCCACGACCACATGCCGGGTCGCAATCTCGCCGAGCGTCCGATCGCCACTCGCTGCTACAGCGTTTGTGAGGTCTCGAACCGTGGCGACACCGGTCAAATTGCCAGCATCATCGGTGACCAGGACAGCGTGCTGGCCGGTAGCCGCCAGCCGGTTCGCCGCCCGCGTTAATGGCGTGGAGGCGGACATTGTTTCGAACTGACGGCTCATGGCACTCTGCACCGGCAGCGCCCGCAGCGGATCGTCTGACAATGGGGTAAAGCGGGTGGTCGGACGCGAGACAAGTGCGGTGACTTCCAGGTCTAGCGCAGCGGCAAGGTCGCGCATAGTGATGATTCCGACCAACTGTTCGGGGTGCTCGCGTTCGATCACCGGTAGGCGCGAAACCCCCGCACGCGCCATGCGTTGCAGCACCGTATGCAGGGAATCCGATGGGTAGGCAAGCACGAGATCGGTCGTCATCACTTCTTTGACGACCGATGCTCCGTGTTGACGCGCATGCAACGCATCCGTGGCGGTGAACATGCCAGCGAGAGCGTCGCCATCGAGCACCGGTAGACCGCGTAGTCCGTGCTCGTTCATGCGCGCCTCTGCGTCGCCAATCGTGTCTTCTGGCGTGGCAGTGACCACCGCTCGCCGCATCGCCTGCCCGACGCTGATGTTCTGAATCAGCGGAATGGTGTATTCACCGCGGTGCGCCGGCGAGTCTGCCCGCGTTGGCACCTGGTTTTCGTAGATCGAGGTTTCACCGGACACCAGATACGCGACCGTGGCTGCGATCATCGCCGGCACGAGTAGCGAAAACTCCCCTGTCATCTCGGCAACCATCAGCATCACCGCGATGGGCGCCTTGGCGATTCCGCCAAAGAGTGCCATCATGCCGACGATCACAAACGGGGCGGGTGATCCGGGCAGCCAGGGCACATGCCCGTGCAGGAGACCCCACATGGCTCCGCCGAGCATGCCGCCGATATACAACCCTGGCGCAAACACACCGCCACTGCCGCCGGAACTGATCGTGAACGAGGTGGCAACGATTTTGAGCACGACGAGGGCCAGCATCAGGCCGACCGCCAGGTGAGCCGTGTCTCCGTTGATCGCAAGCTGTACCCAGCCATAGCCCATCGAGAGAACCTGCGGGAAAGCGAGCCCGATCAGGCCAACGGCCAGGCCGCCGATCGCCGGCTTGAAGTGCGGCGGAATCCTCAGCCGCTGGAACGCATCGCGTAACCCGTAGAAGAAGCGCACGTAGCCCATGCCGGCGACCCCTGCGAGGACGCCAAGCACCGCGTACCAGAGCAGGGCTGAGGGCTGGTCGAACTTGAGGCCGGCACCGGCGCCAAAAACCGGCGTCCAGCCCGACCAGGCGCCAAAGATGCTGTAGCCGACGACGGAGGCGATGAAGCCGGGGATGATGGCGTCCAGCTCAAAGTCCCGCAGGTAGAGGATCTCCGCGCTCAGGATCGCACCACCCAGGGGTGCTTTGAAGATCGCGCCAATGCCAGCGCCCATGCCCACCGCGACTGCGATCCGCCGGTCCTGAGCCGTCAAATGAAATACATCGCCCAGCCAGGAGCCAAAGCCGGCGGCGATCTGCGCCGTAGGTCCCTCGCGCCCGGCGCTGCCACCGGAGCCGATGGTAATTGCTGAAGCGATCAGCTTGATCGGGGGGATACGCGACCGGATCATGCCGCTGCGCTCATGGAACGCCTCGATCGCCGCGTCGGTGCCGTGCCCCTCGGCCTCCGGCGCAAGCGAGAAGACGATGATCCCACTGAGCAAACCGCCGATCGTCGTCACCACCGGAATCAGCCAGCGTCGCGCGATCCCCGTGACGATCGGCTTGCCTTCGCCGCCGGGCAACGGCGGTGTGAGGCCAACGATGGTGCCCAGGAAGAACTGCGTCGACCAGGCAATAGCCGAGAAAAAGAGGATGGCGCCGAGGCCGGCAACGATGCCGATCAGCACGCCGAGGATCACCCATTTGCGCAGATACCCACGCAGCAGCTGATCGCGCCAGAGGCCAATGCGCTGTGCTATGCCCGTATATCCAACCAACATCAACGCTTTCCCTCTGCCAACGCACCATTGAGGAGTACATCCTCTTCGAGCGCGGTCGCCGGATCGTGCGCGGTGTTCAGACCACGCAGCAGCGCTGCTGCAAGCATGCTCGCCACCACCACCGGCGCACGGTTCAGCGGTGTCGCTGCATCGTTGCGTTGCCCGGCAACCTCCAGCAGGTGCTGCACCTGGTCGCGCTGCCAGGCGAAGATCGTCAGTGCCGCTGCTTGAAACTCGCGGTTGACGCCAAAGAGAGCGGTGGTATAGCAGCGAAACAGGTCGGGGCTGGCGTCGGCGAGCACCAGATGACGGTGAATGAATTCGCGGAGCGCACCGGCTGGATCGGTCGGACTGCACGCCGATTCCTGGGTCGCCAGCCGCGCTTGAACGGCGTCGAGTACACCCAGGAAGAGGTGGGCTTTATTCATGAAGTAGAGGTAAACCGTCCCCTTCGCTACACCTGCGCGAAGCGCAATTGTGTCGATGCTGGCGCGCTCGTAGCCAACCCGCGCAAACTCCTCAGCGGCAGTTTCCAACAGGCGGGCGCGCTTGGCGGGATCGGAGCCGATGGTTGTTGTGGGTGACTGGTCAGTCATAGCTATTGGTTCCAGTATGGATCTCTGGCGGGCCGGGGCGCAAGCGAGGCGTCAACGGTGGCCGCTAGTCAGCTAACACATAGTTGCGGTGAGACGCGGCGGCGGAATCCATCGACGAGCTGGTGGAGCGGCGGCGTAGGAACTACTCGTTGTGCCCGACATTGACATGGAGATTTATTGCTTTCTGAGCGCGTCGGCTTGCCAGTAGGAGGTCGATTCGCTGAGTTTGCGCTCAGTCGTCACCGCGCCTGATAGACCTTGAGTCCCGGGACATGCTGGAAATCCTTGTGGTTACGAGTGACGAGCGTCAAGTCGTAGGTCAGGGCCGTAGCGGCTATGAGAAGGTCGATATCTCCAATTTGACGGCGCAGGTGAACCGTCAGGCGGCCTCGCAGGACAGCGAAGCTCTCCATAATGGCCAGGGTGGTGGGCAAGAGCGCCATACCGTCGAGGAAGTCCGTCAAAGCGGTAACATCAGCCTCTGATGTGCGGGAGTAATGTGCGCCTTCATAGAGTTCGGCATAGGTGAGGTGGCTAACCGCGAGGCCATCAGGGGCGAGGTCGGCGAGCGTTTGCATGGCAATGGCTTGTCCGTACAGGGCATCGATAATCCAGTCGGTATCGATGAGGTAAGAGCTCACCAACGAACCGACGGCTGGCTGCCGGTGCGCCGTCGGGCACGGACGGCAGCTTTGAGCGCATCGGCATCCTGATCGGCCCACTTGCCGGCAGCACGCCGCATGCCGGCAAGTGTACGGGCTATCTGGCCAGCGGTCGGCACGTCGATGCTCTGAACCGAGACGCGGTAGCGGGCTGTGCCCGTGTCGGCGATGAAGCTCTCATCCGAGTCGATGGCGGCTTTGAGGGCCAGAGCGAGATCACTATCCGGCGGCACTGGAATCGTGCGCAGCTTCTCCGTCACACCCGTCATCCCCTCTCGCAGGTCAGTTCGCAATTGCTCATCTTGCTAACTATTATAACATGACGGAGTATTGCATGGCATGGCGCGGGACTCCGCACGGGCAAATCTAATTGTCATTAAGCAGAATGGGGCTCAGCCGTTCGTGAACCGGCACGGCGCAGCGTCCGTGATACCCTCGTTCCAACATGGTGCACGAGGGAATGATGGCGGAGACGAACGCGCTTGAAGAAGGCACCGGGCTGACGCTGGACTTCGACAAGCTTGCCGCAGCGGCGAAGGTTCCGGGCGTGTTGCCCTGCGCTGTGCAGGACGCCGACACCAACGAGGTCATCCTCGTCGCTTACGTGAACCGAGCTGCGCTGGAGACCGCTCTGGCAACCCGCACAGCGGTGTTCTGGAGCACGTCGCGTAACGAGTTGTGGGAGAAGGGCAAGACCTCCGGCGAGACGTTCGAGCTTATCGAGGTGCGGGTGAACTGTGAGCAGAACTCGCTGCTGTATCGGGTGCGCCCGCGCCGGGGCGGAATCTGCCACACAAAGAACCAGCAGGGTGAGCCGCGGAATTGCTACTACCGCCGGCTCGACCTCACGAGCGGGGAACTCGAGAACCTGGACCCGTAAACCGTCGCAGCTTGTATGACATCGGCGTCCGATACTTCGTATAGCGCAGTGCAACCAGAGCACCGCCGTCGTCGTGTATCCTATGCCGGAGCACGGGATGTTAGGCTCGGATGCGTCCGGTGCGAACACGCGCTATGGAGTCAAACCGAACGATGACGCGCTTGCTTCTGGCCATCATTACTGCCGCCGCGGGCCTGCTTGCTGCGGCCACCGGTAACGGCGCCACGGCGATGGTGCCGGCCGCGATCAACGGCGCTGTCACGGCGACGAGCAGCCCTGCCATCGCAGCGGCCGATCTGCCGCAGCCCCCGATCGCAGACCCTTTGCAACTGGTGACCGCCTACTACCAGACCCTTACAGCCGCCGTTAACAGCGGCGACTTCAGCACGGTGGTTGCCTTCTTCACGCCCGACGCTGGCATCGACTCCGAGTTGGTGGCCGGCGGCGCCAGCGGCACGGCTGGCATCCTCGCCTTCTTCAAGAAGCTGCCGAAAATGAGCGGCTTCAGCGTCGAGATGTCGAACGTTGTCGAGGCCGATCCGTACGTCGATGCGGATTGGCGCTTCCGGGCAGCGCCCGGTTCGATGCGCGGCTACCTGGACGGCCATGACGGCTTCACGATCCGCGACGGGCTGAT
>JBBRGK010000207.1:0-5979 GCA_038240805.1 Dehalococcoidia bacterium
ACAAGGCACGGGTCTTCGAGGCAGTGCTGGGGTTGACCAACGACAACGCCCCGGAATTACGCGAGGCGCTCCTGGCGGCGGCCCGTGACAGTGACGCTATACTCGCTGAACAGGACGAGTACGGTACGCGCTACATCGTGGAGCTGAAAGTGAGCAGGCGAGTTCGAGAGGCCACCGTCCGCAGCGCCTGGATCGTACGAACGGGAGAGGATTTCCCGCGGTTGACAAGTTGCTACGTTCTCTGAGCAGAGGGGCACAAGATGAGTATTGATCTCGGACAACTCGAGGTCGTCGCCCTAATTGAAAATCTTCCCCGAAGGAGCCTGCGGCGTGGGCAGGTTGGCACGGTGGTGGAGGTGTTGGCTCCCGGCGTCTTCGAAGTCGAGTTTAGCGATGACGACGGACGGACGTACGCGAGTTTGGCCTTGCGAGCCGAGCAGTTGCTGATATTGCACTATGAACCTCAGCAAGCCGCTGGCTAATTCTCCGTATTCCCCCGAGCCCGCGCTGGACGAGGAAACCATGTTTGGCACAGCCCATCGGGTGCTCCGCGATGCGCACAATTTTGGGCAAAGGACCGCGCCTAGGTGTGCTTTGCTTACGCGTGGTTTTCGCCGCCGTACCGCTGCTTACGCTCCGCAGAAGCGATTGCGCAGAACGCCGGCGGCGGCGTCATTAATATAGTTCCAATCGTCGGGAGGAAGCAGATTGGGTGCCGCATCATCGAGGATTAACCGGTCGAGATAGTACTGCACCGACCAGGCGCCCAGTTCATCCAGCGTGCGGTCGTTGCCGCCACAGGTATGCAGAAATCCCTCGGCATGACGGGACTCGTGCACGAACAACACCATTAGTGTGACCGTGCCCGCGCGCCAGCGCACCGGATCGATCGCGGTCAAGCCCTTCGTCTGGATATCGATCACGTGCGCAGGCGCGCAACAACCGCTGAGCGCAACGTCGTCCGCGAAATGTATGCCCGTGATCTGCTGCGTCAGCCAGTCGTACAGCGGCATTGTGGTCCACGGAAATGGCGCATCGAACTGTAGCCACTGCGTCAGCAGAACCGCCTGGAACGCGCGCTCCTGGAGCAGCGTGAGGTCGGCCGAGCCGTCCGCCGCCGTGCATACCAGCGTGCCGGCAGTGACGGTGGTAGCGAAGGTGACCGACAGGCGGCTATCGACACCATTGAGCTCTGCCGCGGTTGGGCAATGGCCCATGAGCGCATCAATTCCGAATTCCTCCGGCGTGTCGTCGCTGGCGAGAACGCGCCGGGGCTGGGCCGAGTACACCCGGTCGCGCTGCCTGGTCGCCGCAGAGAGATCCGTGCCGGCAGGGCCGGCCACCAGGTTCCACCTGGCTGGATGGTTCACCGAAACGGCACCAACCCGGGCTGCCGAGGGCAGAGGCCGTAGTGCGACCAGCCAGAGCAGCACAACCGGCAGTAGCAGGCGCAGGCTCCAACTGAGGCGCTTCACCGCGACGCTCCCGCCATGTGATTAGCCGGAAGGCTTCACTTGTCTTGAGGCGCGGAAGCGAATCAATCCGTCCGCACACTGGAAGTATCTTCCAACGCAACGATACCCTAAGTCTTGATGCTGCGGAATGCGTTCACGTATTCGCGACGCGGTGTGCAGGAGCGCCTGATGCCCGCCGTGCTTCGAGTTGGACCGCACCGTTTGTTTTTCTTCAGCAACGAGCGCGATGAGCCGCCCCACCTCCATGTTGAGAGGGCAGAGAACTACGCAAAGTTCTGGCTGTTACCGGTAACGCTGGCCTCGGCAGTTGGTTACAATGCGGCTGAGTTGCGTAGGCTCAGGGCGCTGGTGGACGAGAGCGCGGAGGCATTCAATAAGAAGTGGCGTGAACCTTTCCGCATCTAGCCGTTCCGCTGCCGCCGTAGCGATCGATATCCACTTCACCGACGATGCTCTGGTTGTCCAGTTGTCGGATGGGCGTGAGATTTCCGTTCCGCTCGAATGGTATCCGCTGCTTCGCGATGGTACGGTCGAACAGCTCTCCCATTGGCGCCTGATCGGGCGTGGTGTCGGTATCCACTGGGACGATCTGGACGAAGAACTCTCGGTCGCGGGGATACTGCACCTTTGACCGCCCCGCGGCGAGCACGGTGCTGGAAATGCTACGGCGATGCGGGCTCCTACGCCCCGCCCGACGCAGCCGGGGTGGCCTGGCGCTCCGGTGGATGGTCCATGATCGAGTCCGGCAGCAGGCGCACCCGTATTTTTCGGAGGTACAGCAACGCCGCGCACACGCCGAGCGCACAAACAACAGCCATCTCAGCGACCGCAGTTTGAACTCCCTGACGCTGGGCGAGGGTGCCGACCATCAGGCTGCCTATCGGCGTTGAGCCGAGAAACAGCAGCGTGTAGATGCTCATGACCCTGCCGCGTAGCTGTGGCGACGTGACCACCTGCATGCGCGAGTTTGAGGTCGCCGTGAACACGCTGCTGGCGTAGCCCAACGCGACCAGCAGTGGAATCGTGACCAGCCACCAGTGCGACAGCGCCACTCCGAACAGCAGGACGCTAAACCCGGCAGCGCCAATCATCAGCGCACGCCGCTTCGCTGTGCCGCTGTAGGCAACCGCAAGCGTCGCCAGAACGGAACCGACCGCCATGGCAGAGGAGAGAACTCCGAAACCAACTGCGCCTGACTTCAGCACGTAGCGGGCGATCAGCGGCATGAACACCGAGAAGTTGTAGCCAAATGTGCCAAGGACGCCCATCGTCAGGACAACCACCGCTATATCCGGCGTTGTCACTGCGTAGTGAAGACCGTCTCCCACCTGGCGCAGCATTCGCCCGCGTGCAGGGGCGGTCGAGGCGAAAAAGCGATCGGGGCGCATGGCAATCAGGCTGCCGATCACCGCCAGGAAACTGGCGGCATTCAGGTAAAAGCAGTCGGCAATGCCGATCGTTGCGATCGCGAGACCGCCGAGCGCCGGCCCGAGGAGGCGCGAAAGCTGGAACTGGGCGGAGTTCAGCGCGACGGCGTTTGGCAGATCCTTCGGTCCGACCATCTCGACGACGAACGCCTGCCGTGCTGGGTTGTCGAGAGCGTTCGCTGTGCCGGAAATCGCGACGAGCAGGTAGATGTATTCAAGCCTGATCAGCCCCGTGGAGGTCAGGATGGCAAGAATGGTGGCCTGAAGCAGCATCGTGGTTTGCGTAATCAGCAGCAGTTTGCGTTTGGGCAGGCGATCCGCGAGCACTCCGCCGAAGAGCGAAAAGAGAAGCACGGGCGCAAACTGGATCGTCGTCATTGTGCCGAGGGCGAGCGGAGAGTTGGTGACGCGCAACACCAGCCATCGCGCCCCAACTCGGACCGCCGCAGCGGCGCCTTGCACCGTGCCGCGACACCGGACCTGTTCGTGCCGGCGCGGTACCCCCAAGGGGATTCGAACCCCTGATCTCCGCCTTGAAAGGGCGGCGTCCTGGGCCGCTAGACGATGGGGGCAAGGCTTGTCCAGTTTAGCACCGGCCTCTGGGACCGGGCAATTGAGGATTGGGAGCCGGCCTACCTGCGTACGCCCCGGCCCCGCTCGTCAGGCGCCTCGCTCTGCTGCTTTTCGACGGCGCTCGCGAGCAGCGGCAGCAGTTCGCCTGAGCGTCCGCGCAGGGTCGCGGAACCGAGCCGGGTCAGAGGCGTCGCGTCCACGTTGACCTCAATCAGGACGCCACCGGAGCGCCAGACGATGAGCGGCAGATCGGCAGCGGGCGTTACGAGCGCGGAGGTGCCGACCACGAGTACGCAATCGGCTCGCGACGCGGCCGAATAGCACGCTTCCAGCACCTGTTTCGGAATCGGCTCGCCGAACATTACGGTGTCCGACTTGATGATGCCACCGCACCGATCGCAGCGCGGTGGCAATTCGTCCGTTGGTACCTGTCCTGCGGTGTAGCGAGCCTCGCAGTCGATGCAGCGAAGCATCGTTCGGTTGCCATGAATCTCCAGCAGCCGGTCAGCGCCCGCTCGCCGGTGTAGGTCATCGATGTTCTGGGTGATGACTGTGCGCAGATAGCCGCCACGTTCAAGGTCCACCAGTGCGTTGTGCCCGGCATTCGGTTCTGCTGCAGCTATCGCCAGCGCAAGCTCGTTCGTCGGCTTCGTTGCGGCGGCGAGCCGTTGCTCCCACCAACTGGCGGGGTTCTGCATAAAGATCTGGAAGCCATTCAACGGTGGCTCGCCGTCGCGCGTCCACAGTCCCCCTTCACCCCGGTAGGTCGGGACGCCGCTCTCTTTCGAGAGGCCTGCACCCGTCAGCGCAATCGCAAACCGTGACTGATGCAGCAGGCGCCCGGCGCGTTCGAGCTCAGCAGCTTGCTCGTTGTCATTCTCGCTCACGACGGTGGATAGTAGGTGCAGGCGAAATCGAGCCAGCGGGCAAAATATTCGGGCGTTTCGCCGGACAAGTCGTCGCCAGAACTGAGGCGCAGCCGGGCGAAATTGTCGATCGCTTCGGCCATGCCGGCGACGATGTGCGGCTCAAGACCCGATTTGCTGGAGCCGACCTTGTTCAACTCGGTTTCCACAAAGGCGATCATCGCTGACGTCAGCCCTTCCAACGCCGAGAGCCAGCCGTCGCGGCCACCTGGCATCTGGTTGGCGCAGATCCCACAGTACCGCTCTTCATCGAACACATAATCTTCATCAAACGGACCGCAATGCATGCACCAGGGACAGATCACCGCACACTCCTGTCAGTATCATCCGGTGCGCGGGGACCAGAAGGCAACACTGCCGGGGGCGACGCTCTGTACCTGCCCGGAGGCCACGTCGAAGAGGTAGATCGAGGACGGCAGCAATTCGGGTGGCATACTGTCGTACGGCATGCGGCCGAATCCGAGCAGTCCCGCGCCGTCGGCAGACCAGAGCGCATGCGAGAGTAAGTACTGGTCGAAAAAGGCGGTGAAGACGCTGAACTCCGTCGATGGCTGTATGGCCGAGAAACGCCGAATAATGTGTCCGGCGCGGTCGACCACCGTCCAACTAACGCGCTGGCCGCTGCTGTCTGGCACGAGCACTGCGAGGTGTTCGCTGGTCGGCGACCAGACAAACGCACAGCAGTCACCGACCTTCAGATGGCGGACGCTGCGACCGCCGGTGCCCACGAGTTGCAAGTCGCCGAACCGTTGCGGTTGACCGCGCCGGGCCTGCGCCTGGGCAATAAGCTCACCATCCGGCGACCACGCGAAGACAGCGCTGCTCCATGACGGGGCAAGCGAGCCGGTGACGTGTCCCCCCCTGTCGTAGAGAACCAACGAATAATTGCGTCCATCTCCTGAGGTTACGGCAAAGTGTCGTCCATCGGGCGACCAGGCTGGTACACGATAGCCGACATGGTTCGTCGCGAACACTTCAGCTGAGGGCGCGCTTGCAAGCTCCATCAAAGAAAGCTCGCCGCCGACGTGCAGCAACACCGCGTCTGAAGTGGGAGACCAGGCGCTGAACAGCGGTGCTCCTCTGGCAACCGGGCTGCCCGGACCGCGACCGGCCGCGTCCACGAAGAACAGGGCCAGTCCTGAAGGCGCGGCCTGCGTCAGCACCAGCACATGCCGGCCATCAGGCGACGGGTTCAGATAGTGTGGCAGTCCAGGACCCATGCCGCTGATCCCGGCCGGGTTTTCGTAGATGACGTTGAATGCTTTGCCTTTGAGGTCGTAGCGCAGCAGTCGCGCGGCAGGCTGGCCGCTCCTTGGCGTTTCAATCGTGGAAACGAAGATGTTGCGGCCGTCGGCGCTCCATGCGGGCCATGCATAGGAAGCGGGCCGTACGAGCAATGGAGCAGGCGGGTCATCGGCTTCAGGATCGAGCAGCGAAACCGTGGCGAAGCCGCCATCATCATCCGCCGCAGCGAGCATGAGGTCACCGACCGGGCCGATTCCAGCCAGCAGGCCGAGCTTCGCTGGGCTCAACCCGTTGCCCGCGCGAGCGCACGACCCAGGCGAGCGCAGCCCTCAC
>JBBRGK010000208.1:0-5968 GCA_038240805.1 Dehalococcoidia bacterium
TCGCGGTAAATCTGGCGCACTTCTTCCTGCGGGTCACTCCCGAGACGATCGAGGCGAAGGTCTACATAGCAGGTCGACTCGACGCCCCGCACCATGGGGACGAGGTGGGGCACAAACGTCAGCCGGGGCCGCACGCCGCACGAAAGCGCCGCCAACTCCTGGCTAATCTCCGGCAAATGACGGTGACCACTCAGGCCGTAGGCGACGAAGTCTTCATCTGCCTCGGCAAAGTGATAGCCGAGCGATAGTCCTCGACCCGCGCCTGAGATGCCCGACTTGCTATCGACGATGATGCCGGACTCGATAATGCCAGCCTTCGCCGCGGGCGCAAGTGCGAGAATCGCGGAACTCGGATAGCAGCCCGGATTCCCGACGAGTTTAGTTTTCTTGATGGCCGCAGCGTGAAGCTCCGGCAGTCCGTAGACCGCCTCTGCGAGACGCCCCACTGAGGGGTGCTCGATGCCGTACCATTCCCGGTACTCTGTCGCATCCTTCAAGCGAAAGTCCGCGCTGACATCAACAACCGGAATCCCGCGGTCGATAAACGGTAGCAACGCAGCGGCGCTGGCAGCGTGCGGCAGACACGAGATGACGACATCAACGTCGATATCGATCTCCGGAGCAATCGTCAGGTCGTACTGCCAGAGGTGCGGAAAGACCGCAGCAAGAGGCTTGCCAGCCTCACTTCGACCGGTGGCGATCACCATTCGGGCCTCCGGGTGTCCCAGCAGAAGACGTGCTGCCTCGACACCCGCGTAGCCTGTGACATTGATGACGCCGACCCGAATCACGGTGCACTCCTGCTGCATTTGGTGATTGCACGAATCCGAAGTATATCAGTGACCGCGAGGCGGGGCAAGGATTGAACGACTATACGACTGTCTTACGGGAAGGTCGCCGTCGATCCGTTCGCCGTTGTTCGTCAGGCAGTACATCGGCGAAACTAGGGGTGCGGGACGGCATTACAGAGACGACAGCCAGCGATAGCCTGATGAGTTCTGGCTACGGGAGATGACGTTGTATCAGGAACTGAGCATCTTCACTGGTAACGCCCATCCCGGACTCGCGCAGGCGATCTGTGACCGGCTGGGGCTTCCCGTAGGCAAAGCCTCCGTTTTCGAGTTCAGCAATGAGAATATCTTCGTTCAAATCGAGGAAAACGTCCGCAATCGAGACGTGTTCATCGTGCAGCCGGCGGCGGCGCCGGTGAACACGAACCTGATGGAGTTGTTCATCATGCTCGACGCCTTTCGGCGGGCGTCGGCCGGTCGAATCAGTGTGGTGATGCCCTTCTATGCCTACGGCCGCAGCGATAAGAAGGACCAGCCGAGGGTGCCCATCACTGCCCGTCTGATCGCGAACATTCTCGAGACGGCCGGTGCGGACCGCCTGCTCACGGTTGATCTGCATGCGGGGCAAATACAGGGGTTTTTCAACATTCCCGTCGATGAGTTAAGCACGCTCTATACCTGGGTGACGCACTTCCGTGAGTTGAACGCGATCGATCCGGTGGTTGTGGCCACGGACCTCGGCGCCTCGAAACGAGCACGGAACCTGGCAGAGCGGTTGAACGTGCCGCTGGCGGTGATGGAGAAGCGCCGTGCCGGCAACGATGACAGCGCCGAGATCATGACCGTGATCGGTGAGGTGAAAGGGCGGACCGCCCTGATCGTGGACGACGAAGTGGACACCGCTGGTACGCTGACGCAGGCTGTCTGCGCTCTGCACGAACGCGGCACCCGCGCCATCTACGCAGCGGCGACGCACGGCATCCTTTCGGGGCAGGCGTTGCAACGTATCAGCGACAGCCCGATGATCGAGCTTGCGATCTCAGATTCGTTGCCCCTTCCGCCCGAGAAACACATTGAGAAGATTAAGGTGCTTTCTCTCGCACCGATGCTCGCCGATGCGATTACCCGAATTCATACCGGACAATCCGTCGGCGCCCTTTTCCACTAACCTTGCGCTCCTATCAAGCCTCGCTCATCCAAGCGACATCCCGGACGATTCAGGCTCTGGTGTATTCTATAGAGAGCAGTCCGCGCTCGACCGGCGCTGCGATGGTCGGCTTTTGTGTGCCCGCCGAACTGTAACCATCAAGGTGATCCATAGATGAAACTCTTATCGAAACTAATCGGCGACCCGAACGAGAAGGAGCTGAAACGGCTCCAACCGATCGTGGAGTCGATCAACGCGCTCGAACCCGGGGTGCGGGAATTGACGGACGAAGAGCTCGCCGATAAGACAGATGAGTTCCGCACCCGGCTGGAGGACGGCGAGACGCTCGATGACCTGCTGCCCGAGGCGTTCGCCGTTGTGCGCGAGGCGTCACGCCGATTCACCGGCAGGCGTCACTTCGACGTTCAGCTTGTTGGCGGCATCGTCCTGCACAAAGGTCAGATCTCCGAAATGAAGACGGGCGAAGGCAAGACGCTCGTTGCGACGCTACCGCTGTACCTCAACGCCTTGACAGGGCGTGGCGTTCACCTGATCACGGTGAACGACTACCTGGCCAAGCGTGACCCGCAGTACATGGGTCCGGCGGCCATCTTCACCCGGCTCGGTCTGACCGTTGGTGTCCTGCAACATGAGTCGGCCTTCCTCGTCTCAGGCGAGAAGGTGAACGATCAGCCGAACGCGGAATACCTGGTGGCTTGCTCTCGAGCTGAGGCCTATCGCACCGATGTCCTTTACGGGACGAACCACGAATTTGGGTTCGACTATCTGCGCGATAACATGGCGCGCAATCTCGTCGACTGTGTGCAACGTGAACTTGTTTACGCGATCGTGGACGAGGTCGATAACATTCTGATCGACGAAGCCCGAACCCCGCTGATAATCAGCGGTCCAGCTGAAGAAAACGTTCAGATCTACCAGGCATTTGCTCGGGTCGTGCCAACGCTGAATCAAGCAACAGACTTCGAAATTGACGAGAAGCAGCGCGTCGTTACGCTCACCGATGAGGGAGTGGAGCGAATCGAACGCGGGCTCGGCATCGAGAACATCTACTCCGCCGACAACTACAAGCTGACCCACTTCCTCGACGCCGCTCTGAAGGCGCACGTCATTTACCTGCGCGACAAGGACTACGTGGTCAAAGACGGTGAAGTCGTCATCGTCGATGACTTCACGGGGCGCCTCATGTTCGGCCGGCGCTGGTCGGATGGACTGCACCAGGCGATCGAGGCCAAAGAGCGGGTAAAGATTCAGAATGAGAGCGTCACCTACGCGACGATCACGCTCCAAAATTACTTCCGCCTTTACGAAAAGCTGGCGGGTATGACCGGCACTGCGGTCACAGAAGCCGAAGAGTTCCACAAGATTTATAAACTCGACGTGGTGGCTATTCCGACGAATCAGCCCACCGTACGCGATGACTCCGGCGACCTGGTTTATCGCTCCGAAGAAGCAAAGTTCCGCGCTGTGGCGGAGGACGTAATTGAGCGTCACGCCAAAGGCCAACCGGTGCTTGTCGGCACAGTCTCGATCGACAAGTCGGAATTTCTCGCTGACCTGCTACGGCGAAAAGGTGTCACGCTTGAGGTGCTCAATGCCAAGCAGCACGAACGCGAGGCGCCGATCATCGCACAGGCGGGCAAGCTCGGCGGCGTAACAATCGCAACCAACATGGCCGGACGCGGTACGGACATCATCCTCGGCGGCAAGGCCGATGACCGCGAGCGCGAAGAGTGGCAGGCAGAGCACGACCGGGTTAAGGAACTCGGCGGCCTGCACATCATCGGCACTGAGCGGCACGAGTCACGCCGGATCGACAATCAGCTCCGCGGCCGCTCTGGCCGTCAGGGTGACCCCGGTAGCTCCCGCTTCTTCGTGTCCTTCGAGGATGACGTCATGCGCCGCTTCGCTCCCGAGTGGCTGCCTGGAATGATGACCAAGCTCGGTATGGATGACGAAACGCCGATCGAACACTCCTGGGTGAGCAAAGCGATTCAGACGGCGCAGACGAAAGTGGAGGGCTACAACTTCGACCTCCGCAAGCACGTCGTCGATTATGACGACGTGATGAATCTGCACCGCGACGTGATTTACACCGAGCGGCGCAAGATTCTCGAAGGCGCCGATGTGCGCTCGAACGTGAGGGGCATGGTCGAGGAGGAACTGACGGCGACCGTAAACGCTCACGTGGCAAACCGGCCGCACGACGAATGGGATCTGCCCAGCCTGATGGCTCAGCTCAACGCGATCATCGACCTGCCGGCTGACTTGACCGAAGAGACTTTGCTCGAGATGGCGCCTGATCAGGTCCTCGGCGGTGTTATCGAACACGCACGAGACGCGTACGACGCAAAAATCGAGGAGTTCGAGCGCGTTCGGGGCGTAGAACCGTTCGGTGACGACCCGTACGGTTTCATCGAGCGACAGGTGCTTCTCCAGACGATCGATGTGCTATGGGTAGAACATCTGACCGCCATGGAAGAAATGCGAGAAGGCATCGGCCTGCAGGCGTACGGACAAAATGATCCGCTCGTCATGTACAAGCGCGAAGCCCACGATATGTTCGAACAGCTGAAGGGCAACATCCGTAACCTGGTGGCGCGTAACATCTTCCATCAGCGGCTGCAGCTCAACCAGGTTTCGCCGCCCCCGGCTGCAAGCACGCTGTCCGCCGGCAACACCCCTGTACAGGTGTCGAGCACAGACGCCGGCGGCACTGCTATAGCCGCTCCTGAGGAGGCAGTGCCCGTTGGTGCGGCGGTTCAAGCTGCACCTTCTCCGTCCCGCCCTCTCCGGCTGCGTGAGAACCGCGAAGCGCCTTCAGCAGACGGTGCGACCGCTGGCGGCGGCAATCGCGCTGCGGCCGTCGCTTCAAGGCCGCCCGGGCGCAACGATCCGTGCTACTGCGGCAGCGGTCGCAAGTTCAAGAAGTGCCACGGCGCCCTGGCATAGGGCACGGCTCGGCGAGACAGGCACCAGCCGCAGACCATTGAAGTGCGTTGGGAGTGACGTTCCGGGGCACCGTGTGTCCGAGCGCTACACGTCGACCTTTTGCAGGGTGATCAGCGCCGAGCATTGGCCCCAGTCGGCCGGAGACGGTTCGGGATCGACTTCAAGTGTGAAGTCACCGCCGGCGGGCCGGCCGTTGTCGGTCCAGCTATCGACCATGCGAGTGATCCGGCCTGCATAGGCGTAGCCATCGGCGTAAGAGATGTCCAGAACTGCGGCGCGCGGATTGCGATCGCGCCAATCTTTGAGCGCCAGCACCAGCGCGTTCTGATTCGGCGCCGTGACCGTCACCCAGTCTATGTTCCCTGCCCAGATCGCCTCTTCGCGCATGGTCACGGTCCCTTTTTACCGGTTTTAGTGCCGGCTATTTATGCCCGCCGCTTGAGCGAGAGCCGCCCCCGCTGGAGCCGCCGGGGCGTGAGCCTCCTCCAGAAGGACCGCTCGGCTTCGACGGACCGGACGGCTTCGGTGGCCCGCTCGGAGCGCCGGTATTCTTCGATCCGCCCGAACTATTTGAACCGCCGGGCTTATTCGAACCGCCGCTGGTCGTGTTGGACGAACCGGAATTTGTCGAGCTGCCGCCGGAATTGTTGGAACCACCCGCGGCGCTGTTTGAGGTTCCGGACGAGCCACCCGGCTTGTTGGTGACCGCGTTGCCGCCGCCGGTGCAGTTCCCCTGACCCGAGCAGCTTGATGAGCCCTGGCCGGGCGGCGCATTACCGCCCGACTTGGTAGTTGCGGCGTTACCACCGCCGGTGCAGTTATTCTGACCTGAGCAGCCGCCATTTGCGGCTTTGATCGCCTCGGTATCCGGAGATGGATTTAGCGAACGCGGGTTCGGGGTATTCGGCGCAGGCTTGATGTCGTTGACGCCACGCGGGTTCGGGTACACGGGCTGCCCGGCACGCGAAAGCACAACGTTGTTGGTCGGGTCGTAGCGGTAGCCAGGCGCAAGCGTGCCGTTGCGGGTATAGCCGCCGTGGTACTCGATGTAATGGTCGTT
>JBBRGK010000209.1:0-5927 GCA_038240805.1 Dehalococcoidia bacterium
AGCACCGCCGCTTCCTGTTCGGCAAGGCTCTGGTCAGGGTGATTGATCGCCCAGGCGCAGACGGTGCTGATCAACTGCTCGCCCGCTGCTACGATAGCAGGCGGAAGGTGGGGACTGAGCATCATCGCCTTCCTCGCGGTCGGCCGTGTCGTTTGCACGGCTGGCCGCTTCGTTATGATCATGCAGACTACGCCGTACTCCCTTCGGAGGCTACTTATCCCACCGCTCAGTACCCACAATCCTTTGGCAGACCCCTTGACGGTCTGATATATCACATGTATAACAAATCGGACACGCTCGAAAGTGAAAGGACATACGCGTTTTGCGGTTTCGCAGAACGCTGCTCGCGCTGCTGGCAATGAGCCTTGCTGTTCTGGGAGTCCGAACGGCGCACGCTGCGACAGCGATTCACCTTCCCTTTCCCGCCGGGACAGCTATCTCGATTATCCAGGGATATAACGGCGGCACCCATCAGGGAGTCGAGCGATACTCGCTTGATCTCACCCGCGACGACGGTAAGACCTCCGGCTCCGCCGCACTCGCGCCCGCTGCCGGAACAGTGGTCTGGTCCTACCCCCCCGGCGCCGGTAATGGCTGTATTGGCATCCAGATAGATGGCGGCGCCGGTCTCCATGAGATGCTCTGTCACCTTTTCCTCAACCACAGCTATGCCAACGGAGAGCACGTGACCGCCGCACAGGTGCTGGGAACGGTTGGGCCACCCGGCACCGTGGGCAACAACGGCACCGCCCACATTCACCTCCAGCTGTATCGGGTGATAAATGGCGACCGAACGCCGGTCCCCTACGCGCTGCCCGATGGAGCGCCTCTCGAAGGCGTCAGCTTGTCCGGCGGAAGCACCTACAACCAGTGGGCATGTTCGGCGAACGGTCCCGGCTGTCACATCGTTTCGCTCAACAACGGTGCAGCAGCGCCTGCACCCACGCCGTCAGCCGGACGGATTACCTCCGCCTCAAGCAGCAGCACCGGCGGTGCAACTGTCCACACGACCCGTCAGCAAGGGGACGGTCTTACGATTGGTGTTGCGGTCGTTGTAACCGGCACCGGCGATTGCCTCAGGGTGCATGCGGCAGCAGCGACGACCGCGGCCCTGGTCACCTGCCTCCCTGACGGAACGCAGGCGGTCATCAGCGATGGTCCGCAAACCGCCGAAGGCTTTAGCTGGTTCAAACTGGGAGATGTTGGCTGGTCAGTGGCGGATTACCTGGCCCCGCTCAACGCCGGCAACTCGATTGCAGCGCCTCCGCCACCGACCGCAGCTACGCCTGCGCCTTCTGCACCCGCGCCGACGGCTATAGCGCCACCTGCCCCGGCCGTGGCACCATCAACAGCCCCCACGGCAGAGCTGCCCAACGGCGTGGCGTTTACGGTAGGATCAACGGTCATAGTCGGGGGTACCGGCGACTGCCTGAACGTGCACGATGCGCCGGGGACCACAGGCACTGTGGTGCAGTGCATTCCCGACGGGACCACCGGGCAGGTAACGGACGGACCTGTGGTGGCGGACGGGTTCACCTGGTGGAAACTCGACAGCCGAGGCTGGGTCGTGGGCGATTACCTGAAAGCTCAGTAAGATCTACGGATTATTCGGTCCCTCGGGCAGCGTATTGAGGGCAGCGTCACGGTTGAGGGTGATCTGCTCGATGTGCTCCGGGATAGAAACCGCGTAGATCCGACAAGCGTCGCCGAGCGAGAGCTGACCGCGTTCCTCGTGAACTCCCATTCTTTTCCACGATTCGGCCGGCAGTGCGCCCAGATCTCCTGCCAGCGCCGTCGATAACGCTGTCAAGCGGACGAGCAGTGATTCTAGCTCCTGCCCCTGATACCCTCGGTCGCGGACATATGCGTCCTGATCGAATCCGGGCAGAAACGGCCGGTCTTCTGTAGCAATTCGCCGCAATCGCTCCCCCCACATTTCAGTCTTGTCGATCAAATGCCCGGTGATTTCAACAATTGACCATTCGTTCTCAGCTGGTCGTCGATGCAGCTGCTCTGATGTCATGTCGATGGCAAGGCGGCGGATCGATACCGGCGAGCCTTCGATTATCCGCAGGGCAAGTTGTTCCATAGAGTTCCTCCGGTACGCCGTGGCGGCATTTACTTTGTTGCATAGTGTTTGACCGAGGTTGGCACACGGTCAGGGTAGAGCAGCGATGCGCTCGCGTACCAGTGGCAACACGTCGCGCTGGTACGCCTCCTGATGCTCCATTAGCTCTCCTTCAGGACAGATCGGAACCAGAATCACATGCCGCATGCCAGCTTCCACGAACTGAACCAGCCGTTGCGCGCACTCTTCTGGAGAGCCGAGCACACAATAGCGATCCACGAGGCTCTCGAAGTCCTGATTGTACTGCCGTGATAGCCTCGCGACGGCCCGTTTGTGAGCCTCGTCGTGCGTGTCAGCCAGGGCAGTGAACTGGTACAGGGTCCATTGAAAACCGCCAGGTTCCCGTCCAGCTGCGGCCCGGCCAGCAGAGATCAGGTCCACTGCGGCTTTATACCGTTCGGGCGTGAACAGGTACGGCATGTAGCCGTCTCCCAGGAGGGCGGCGCGGCGCATTGCCGCCTCCGACCTTCCTGCGACGACGACGGGCGGTCCTCCCGGTTGAATCGGCTTCGGCTGCATTGAAACATCGTCAAACTGGTAAAAGCGTCCGTTGTGGCTGACATGATCCTCGCTCCATAGCCGCTTGATCACCTTGATTGATTCGCTTGAGCGCGGCCCGCGTTCCTTGACTGGTATCCCGCACGCTTCGAACTCCTTCGGGTCCTCGCCGCCCACGCCGATGCCGAGCGTGATGCGCCCTCCGGAGAGAATGTCAAGCGTACCGAAGGACTTGGCGACGATGGTGGGGTGCCGCAGCGGCAGCAGAAAAATCGCCGTCCCGAGCGTCGCCCGACTGGTTGTGGCGGCCAGGGCGCCAAGCTGGGGCACCGACTCCAGCATCGGACCATAGAAAAGAATGTGTTCGCTCACCCAGAGTGAGTCATAGCCCATCTGCTCAAGCTCGCCGCCGGTTCGCAGGGCATCGCCAGCGACGGTGGTCCCAACTCTAAGTTCGGCCATGGTCAGCTCCTTTGCCGAATTTTCTGAACTTCAGCTTGGGTTCCAGGCGAAGTCGAAGAGGTCACGCTTAAATCGGACCGCCAGAAACGCATCGGAAGGCGCTGGTTTAAAAAAAGCCCGCAGTTCGAACCGCTCGCGGCCAACAAACTGGTATCCAGAGACATAGCCGGACGACCGCGCCGACAGTTCCGCGCAAACGCGGTCGCGTGCAGCGAGGTCATCGCCAGCGTAGACAAGCCGCATACCATTGTCATCGTAAACGAGGTAGGTACGGGCGGGAGCAGCCGGCGTTATGGCTTCCCTCACAGGATTCCCTGCTCGCGCAGAGCAGTGATCTCTTCCCAGGAATAGCCAAACTCATTCAGCACCTGCTCGGTATGCTGCCCCAGCTCGGGAGGTGGTCCCTGTGGAATCGCGGGCGTTCCGCTGAGCAGAACCGGGCTGCCCACGATGTCCACCGGTCCCAGAGTTGGATGGTCCATCGTAAATATGTAGCCGTTCACGCGTGCCTGCTCGTCGGCTACGATATCGGCGTACGTCTGCACGGGTGCGCCGATCAGATCGTGCTCCTGCCACAACGCCAGCCACTCGGCGTTCGGGCGTCGCGCAAACGCTTCGTCCACGAGGCTGACCAGTTCATCGAGATTAGCCAGGCGGTCGGCCGAGGTCCGAAAACGCTCATCGGTCATCAGCGCTTCGCAACCGGTTGCGGTGCAAAAGCGCGGCCAGCGCGCCTCACCAACGCCTCCGACGGTGAAATAGCCGTCGGTCGTCCGGAAACATCCCCAGATACCACGGATCAGCGGGTGGCCCCGCCCCGCCCGAGGCGTCACTTTGCGACTGATCGAGAACTGATCGATCTCCCATGCCTGCAAAGCGACCTGGCTGCCGTACAGCGACACGTCTACCCGCTGTCCCGTCCCACCGCGCTCGCGGGCGAGCAACGCTGCGAGGATGCCGTACGCAAGCGTGATCGCGCCGAGTTGATCCGCTATCGCTGCTCCCGCGGGCGTTGGATAGCCATCATCCTCGCCCGTGACGCTCATCAGGCCGCCCATCGCCTGTCCGATGATGTCGAAGCCCGGCCAGTTTGCTTTTGGGCCGCTCGACCCGTAGCCGGAACCGGAAGCGTAAATCAGGCGGGCGTTCAGCGCCAACATATCGTCGTAGCCAAGGCCCAGCCGCTCCATCACGCCGGGGCGGAAGTTGTGAATGAGGACATCTACTTTGGGCACGAGCCGCCTGATCACCTCGCGGCCGGCTTCCGTCTTGAGATCGAGTGTGAGGCTCTCCTTGCCGCGATCGTGGGCGATGAAATATGGCGAGGCGTTATCGGCGCGTCCCTGCTGGATTCCACGGCCTGGATCGCCGTGGCCCGGCGCCTCGACTTTGAGAATGCGGGCGCCGAAGTCGGACAGGATGACCGTCGCATACGGCCCCTGCTGGAACCAGGTGAAATCCAGGATCGTGATCCCGTCGAGCGCTCCTGCCATCGTTCCCCCCTCGCTCATTTCTAACGGCTGCACGCGTCACTGACAAGGGGACCATTGATGCGAGAGGCTGCTCCGTAGATGTCGAGCCTGTATCCGGTGGACAGGGCCAGATTTAAATGTGGCCGGTACACCGTTGTGGGCTGTACGATTCCCGGAGATGCGTTTACAACCGGAGGTATTGCTGCCCATGACCACGTCTCGACTGCGTACAGGCACGACCGCGACAGCGCGGTGGACCACGGCTGACATGGAGCGGCTTCTGACGGGTCCCGCGATGCGGGCCACGGGATGGTCTGGAGCACCGCCTGCCGGAAAGCCGATCATTCCCTTCACCGCAGGTGTGCCGGACGCACCGACTTTCCCGGTCAAGGAGATCGGCGAAGCGGTGCAGATGGTCCTAAAGCGCCATACGGCCCCGGCGCTTGAGTACCTGTTGGGCACTCCGGGCGGACTTGAATCGCTGCGACGAATGGTCGTCGATACGATGGAGCCCGAGCCGGGACTGGACCTGACCGAGGCGAACATCACGATCACCAGCGGCAGCGCACAGGCCTTCGCCAATATCGTTCAGACCCTGATCGAGCCTGGCGACACGGTGGTTGTGGAAGCACCGACCTACGGCGGCGCTGTGCGCACCCTGAACGGCTCGGGCAGTCGTTTCGAGGCGGTACCGATGGACGCCGAAGGCATGCGCATGGATGCGCTAGCCGACACGCTTGATCGGCTGGAGACGGAGGGCCGCAAGCCGAAGTTTATCTATACGATCCCCACGTTTCACAACCCGGCGGGCAATACCATGCCGGTCGAGCGACGGCGTCAGATGATCGAAATCGCGGCCCGGCACAGGGTGCTCATCGTCGAAGACGATGCCTACGGCGAGTTGCGTTTTCGCGGCGAGCACCTG
The DNA here is from genome assembly GCA_038240805.1 of Dehalococcoidia bacterium. Lineage (GTDB taxonomy): Bacteria > Chloroflexota > Dehalococcoidia > CAUJGQ01 > CAUJGQ01 > JBBRGK01. The sequence goes on from JBBRGK010000209.1 coordinate 5,486, forward strand.
CCATCAGTGTTTGCGTTGGCCGGTGGCGAAGGCGTGCTGCGGCTCGGCACGATCAGCAAGACGATCGCGCCGGGATTGCGCATCGGCTGGACAAAAGGCCCGCCTCGGCTGATCGACGCACTCATCCGGATGCGGTTTGATAATGGCACCAGCCCGTTCGCACAGTACACCGTGCAGGAGTACGTGGCGGCCGGGTCGTACCGCCCGCACATTGCTCTGGTTAGGGAGGTCTACCGGAAGAAGTTCGAAGCGATGGACGCGGGCCTCGGTGAGTATTGCGGCCGCTTTTGCACCTGGGCAGAGCCGGAAGGTGGCTTCTTCCTCTGGCTCAAGCTCCCCGACGGGGTGGACTGCGTCTCGCTATTGCCGGACGCGCTTGAGGAAGGCGTCGGCTACTTCACCGGCACATCCTTTTTCACGGATGGCGGCGGCGCGGGCTATA
>JBBRGK010000210.1:0-5906 GCA_038240805.1 Dehalococcoidia bacterium
GGCGACGACGATGGTCAGCCAGAAGTGGCCGAATTGCGCCGTCGGCTGAACGACGCAGGACTGTCCGAGGAAGCGCGAAAGCAGGCTGACCGGGAACTTGAGCGCCTTCAGCAGATGCCACCGGCATCGCCCGAGTACCAGGTAGCGCGAACGTACCTTGAGTGGCTGGCCGACGTGCCCTGGAGCAAGCGCACCGACGACAATGTTGATATCGACCGGGCCGAGCGCATTCTCAACGAAGATCACTACGGTCTAGAAAAAGTGAAGCAGCGCATTCTCGATTATCTGGCCGTGCTCAAGCTCAGGCAGGATACTCGCGGACCAATCCTCTGCTTCGTCGGACCTCCCGGTGTGGGCAAGACGAGCCTGGGCCAGTCGATAGCGCGGGCAACGGGGCGCAAGTTCTCCCGGCTCTCGCTTGGCGGTGTGCGCGACGAAGCCGAAATTCGTGGTCACCGCCGCACCTACGTGGGTGCGATGCCGGGCCGCGTGATCCAGGAGCTTCGCCGCGCCGAAGTGAACAATCCGCTGATGATTCTGGATGAGATCGACAAGCTCGGCAGCGACTACCGCGGCGATCCGTCGTCGGCGTTGCTCGAGGTGCTTGATCCGGCCCAGAACAACACGTTCACCGACCATTACCTCGACGTGCCATTCGATCTCTCACGGATTATGTTCATCACGACCGCGAATGTCCTTGACACGATTCCCGACCCGCTCCGCGACCGGATGGAGATCATCGAGATCGCCGGTTACACCGATAAGGAAAAACTTGAGATCGCCCGCCGCTACCTTTTGCCGAGGCAAACCCGCGACAACGGCCTGATGCCCGGTCAGATCGAAGTGCCGGAAGCAACCCTGGTCGAGCTCATCTCCGGCTACACGCGTGAGGCTGGAGTACGCAGCCTGGAGCGCCATCTCGGCGCCATGTGCCGCCACGTCGCCCGCAAGATCGCGGCGGGCACCTCTGATCAGGAGACCATCACCCCGGCGATGCTGCCAGAGATTATGGGCCGCACCCGCTACTTCGAGGAGGTCGCGAACGAGCAGGACGAGATCGGTGTCGTCACCGGGCTGGCTGCGACCGGCGCCGGTGGCGATGTCCTCTTCATCGAGGCGTCGGTCGTGCCGGGAAGAGGCAATCTGACGCTCACGGGGCAGCTCGGCGATGTCATGCAGGAATCAGCCCGGGCAGCACTCACCTACACCCGATCGCGGGGGCAGCAGCTTGGCATTGCCGATGATTTTTTCGAGAAGCACGACCTGCACATTCACGTTCCGGCGGGGGCGACGCCCAAAGACGGGCCTTCTGCAGGGGTGACCCTGGCCACGGCGATCGTCTCAGCGGCGACACGCCGTCCGGTGCGAAAAGAGGTCGCCATGACCGGCGAGATCACCCTGCGCGGTCGCGTCTTGCCGGTCGGAGCGATAAAGCAGAAGGTGCTTGCTGCTCACCGCGCCGGTTGCCGCAAGCTCTGCCTGCCCAAAGACAACAGGCCGGATTACAACGACGTGCCGGCAGAAGTGCGCAGCGAGCTGACCGTCATTTTCGCCTCGAACGTGGATGAAGTGCTGAACGTGGCGCTGCACCCCCGGCCGCGCGCTGAGAAGTCTCGGCTGCGGACGGTGAAGACGACTGCCGCCTGAAAGCGGTGGCTCGCCATCGCGCGCTTAAGCCGGCAATGGCTACGCCCGGATGTCCCGAGGCGCTGAGAGAAGCGGAGGATTGGGCAGTTGACAGCCACGGTCTCCCTGCTGGCGACGGTCATCACCTTCGCCTTCGCCTGCGCCGTGCTGCTTCAGTTCCGGCGGCGAGGCGGCGGGTATCGCTTGATCTGGGGCGTGGCACTGCTTTGCTATGGCATCGCTACGGCCGTACAGTACGCGGCTGAGCTGCACGGTTGGAGCACGGGTATCTTCCGCGCCTGGTATCTGAGCGGCGGTCTGTTGACCGCGGCTTACCTTGGTCAGGGCTCCGCGTTTCTGCTTCTACCCCGTCGCATTGCTTCGGGGCTGCTGCTCATTCTCTTCGCTGCGAGCCTCTGGGGCGCTTTCCGGATCGCAACCGTGGCGCTAACGCAGGCTGAGATCAGCCCGCTCGCCGGCAAGATATCGCCGTCGGCCGGCAACCTGCCAGCCGACCTGCGCGCGTTGGCGGCACTGCTCAACATTTATGGAACGCTGCTGCTCGTCGGCGGCGCGGTCTGGAGCGCCGTTGCCTACGTCGATCGCCGGCTTGATCGCAGGCGCCGTGCCGGCTACCGGCTGTTTTCAAACCTGCTGATCGCTGGCGGCTCGCTGGTAGTGGCGTCCGCCGGGTCGCTGGAGACGTTGGGACATGGCGAATACCTGTACGCGGGGGAGATCGTCGGAATAACGATCATCTATCTCGGTTTCCTTCGCAGCCGCGAGTCGCTGCACTGGCCCCGCCGGTCGTCAGAATTGACTTCGACGCCCACGCGTCCGGTCGAGACACAGTCACGCATGGCGGGCACTCCAGGTGGAGCCGCACAGGCCGCGCGGTCGCTCAAACGGTTACGCGACCGCAGCCCGACTCCGCGTCATTAGCGCCCGCGGGCCAGCCTGTTGATCAGGCTCGCAGGCAGTCCCGCATCCGCCATCATCGCCTGCGTGCGACCGATGTCGTAAGGCACGCGGTGGAACGAAACCGTGCCGGCCTCGCTGTCGTAGATGGCAAAGCCGGCGCGCGGATCACCGTCGCGCGGTTGGCCGACACCCCCCGGGTTCATGATCAGGCGCTGACCGCCGAGGTCGATCACCTCGGCATCCTCCAGTCGCCGATATGCCGGGATGCGGCCATCCGGCTGTTCCAGGAAGATCAGCGGGATGTGCGTGTGTCCGACCAGGCTATACTGGGTGGTCATCTGCTGAAACTGTTCGACCGCAGCCTCCACGGTGTACATGTACTCCCAGACGGGGTTGCGCAGGCTGCCATGAACGAGGCTGACGTCTCCCCTGATCATTGTCTGAGGCAGGTCGAGTAAGAACTTCCGTTCCTCCTCGTTGAGCCGGGCAGCGTTCCAGTGGTTCGCCGTGGCGGCGGCCGGGTTGAACTCGCTTGTGTCGATGCCCCCGACCACTGCGAGGTCGTGGTTGCCGGTCACGGACTGGAAGTCGTAGCCACGCAACAACGTGAGGCACTCGGACGGCTGCGGGCCATAGCCGACCAGATCGCCCATTGACCAGACCTGATCAAGCGCGTTCACCGACTCGGCCTGTTGGAGCACCGACTCAAGCGCCGCCAGGTTGGAATGAACGTCCGTAACGATCGTTACCCGCATGGAATCCTTTTCAAATGGACGCTGTCGCGGTTTCGCGAGCCTCAGCCGGAGCCCCGCCAATTATAGCCGTGCATCGGCGCCTCCACCGGCAGTTGCATTCGGAGGCTCCAGAATTGAGCGGTATGGGGCGGTCATCCTATACTCTGAGCAGGCGCTGCAAGCGCCTGCGGAGCACAATGTACTCTCTCGAAACCCGATCGGCAGATGAAACTGATTCACTGGGTGAGCGAATTGGCGCCTTGCTCGAGCCGGGCGACGTGGTCCTCCTGCAAGGGCCGCTGGGCGCAGGCAAGACGGCGATGACCAGAGGGATCGGACGCGGCGCCGGCTCGAACGATCTGGTCATCAGCCCTACGTTCGTCCTGATGAACGAGTACCGCGGCCGTTTGCCTCTGTATCACGTCGATCTCTATCGCCTCGAAAAGGCTGACGAGATCGTCGCATTGGATCTTCCTGGCTATACGCTGGATGGGGCCCTGATCGTGGAGTGGCCGGAGCGCGGCGAAGGACTTCTCCCTGTGGAGCATCTTCTCGTGGAGATAGAACACACCGGTGAAACTGAGCGCTACATTCGCCTCTCGGCAACCGGCAGCCGCCACCCGCACCTGCTGGCTGAGATCTCGCGCACGTCGGCACTGACGGCTCCCCGTGCCTGACAGCGTGGAGGATATCGAGCTATCGATCGATACGGCGGGCTCATTCGCAAGCGTGGCGTTGACGCGGGCCGGCGTACTGCTGAATGAGCTAACCTGGCGCACCCACAACAGCCATTCTGTCGAGCTTCTGCCGGCGATCGATTCCCTGCTCAACCGGGCGAAAGTTCAGCGTGAGCTGATTCGTCTCGTGCTGGTGAATCGGGGTCCCGGTTCTTATGCTGGCCTGCGCGTTGGAATCAGCACCGCGATGGGGCTTGCCCTGGCGCTCGAAGCGGACCTGCTCGCAGTGGGACGGCTGGAGATCGATGCCTATCCACACGCGGCTTTCCCCGGACCAATCGTGGCCATTCATCAGGCCGGGCGAGGCGACCAGGCCTGGGCCGTGTTTTCTGCACGTCCGAACTGGCACGAGCTGCAACCGCCTCGGCTCGGAACACTCACCGATTTGGTGGCGTCGCTGCCGTCCGGCGCCCTCTGCTGCGGCGAGTTGGCCGGGCTTGAAGATGCGTTGCCGGAAGCGGCACGCGACATCCGTCTTGCAGGCGATGCCGGCGGATTGCGGCGTGCAGGAACGCTCGCCATGATTGGCTGGCAGCGGTACAGCGCCGGTGAGCGGGACAACCCGATGGCAATCGAGCCGCTGTATCTGCGGGAAGCACATATTACCCAACCGAAGCAGCCCGCTTCTCGCATCTGACGTTGCGCCCTGCGGACTACCCGAATTGATCGGCGGTTCTCGGAAAAAGGAGTATTCAACCTGATGGAACGAACGTTGGTCCTGGTGAAGCCCGATGCAATGCAGCGCGGGCTCGCATTCGAAATCCTGGGACGGCTGCAGCAGCGCGGACTGAAAATCGTTGGCTTGAAGTTGCTTCAGGTAAGCGATGAGCTGGCTGCCCGCCACTACGCTGAGCATGTCGGTAAGGGGTTCTACCCCGGTCTGGTCAGCTTTATCACCTCGCGACCGATCATCGCGGCGGTGTTTGAGGGGCCCAACGCTGTCACCGCAGCGCGACAGACGATGGGCAAGACAAACCCGCTTCAGGCGGATTCGGGCACGATTCGCGGCGACTACGGCATCGACACGGGCCGCAACCTGGTGCACGGCTCGGACGGCGAAGAATCTGCCGCGCGCGAAATCAACCTGTTCTTCCGGCCAGAAGAGATCGTCGGCTATGACCGTGAAGTCGACCGCTGGATCGTGGAGTAAACCGGACTACTATTGGAAGCGAACCAGCGGTCCCGAGCGGCTCCAGAGTCCTTCGAGGTCGTAGAACTCCCGCTGCTCGCGCGAGAAGAGATGAATGATCGTGTCGGCGAAATCGAGCAGTACCCAGCCTGACTCGGGTTCCCCCTCTTGCAGCCCCATATTTACACCGAGAAGTTTCATCTCTTTGTCGAGCGTATCGATCAGCGCGTTCATGTGCCGAACGTTACTCGCTGTAGCGATCACAAAGTAGTCCGCGAAGCTGGAAACCTTGCTGATATCGATCTGAACGATCTCTTCGGCCTGCCGGTCGGACAGAATATCTACGATGTGTTGAACGATTTCAGCAGTATCCAGGCGCATTCTCCGGTCTGAATCGACGCTTTTGCTAAACAAAACCCTGCGTCCAGCTGCAGGATCGTATACTCAATATAACATGTTCGGGCCGCCGAGGATGACGGCCGTGGGCATTCCCAGGAGGGGGCAGAACCTGAGCAACGAGCGGGTAATCGTCGGTATGAGCGGCGGCGTCGATTCGTCCGTAGCGGCAGCGCTACTGCTTGAGCAAGGCTACGATGTCGTTGGCGTCACCATGCGGCTCTGGACGGTTGTAGATCCCGATGCCCCGACCGGCCGCAAGCAATGCTGCTCCGTCGAGGACGTGGACGATGCCCGCGCTGTCGCCCAGCGGCTCGGCATCCCGCATTACACCATGAACCTTGAGCGCCAGTTCAACGAGAA
>JBBRGK010000211.1:0-5904 GCA_038240805.1 Dehalococcoidia bacterium
GGTCAGCGGCCCGATAAAGTCGCGGTAGAGAAAGCCCCATGTAGGATTACCGGAAAGCAGCAGCACAGGCCGGCCGTTCGGGTCGCCCTCGTCGATGTAGGCCATCGTGCGGCCGTTCACGGTCAGCGACTTCTGTTGCCAGGGAAAGATCGACTGCAAGAATGCTGGTTTTTCGCGTAGCATCGAGGCTCCTCGCACGGTCGCGGACCCATTCAGGCAGGCTCGCGCCCGTCGGTCCCGACAGCGGTATGATACCGGAGCGAAGTGCGGCCGAGACGGCCGACGCGGATTCGTGCGGGGAGCAGAGGATGGCGATCGGTCCGCTCGACGGCGTCCGCGTGATCGAGCTGGCGAACTTCGTCGCGGCTCCCTCGGGATCGGCGATGATGGCCGACATGGGCGCGGACGTGATCAAGATCGAGGCGCCCGGCGGCGATGGCTGGCGCGGACGTCCGGTCTTCCTGGGCAAACCAGACGACCTGGAGAGCGCCGGAGCAGGTCTGTCGCCGATCTTCAACCAGGATAACCGCGGCAAGCGGTCGATCGTTCTCGATATCACGACGCCAGCCGGCGCCTCGACAGCGCAACTGCTGATCGACAGCGCCGATGTCTTTCTTACAAACCTGCTGCCGAAACGGCGCCGGCGCCTCGGCTTCGACCCGGACACCCTGCTGAATCGAAACCCGCAGCTGATCTATGTCGGTGTCACCGGCTACGGGTCGTCGGGACCGGATGCCGACCGGCCGGGATTCGACTACTCCGCGTTCTGGGCCAGCAGCGGCATCATGAGCCGTCTGGTGCCCGAGGACCAGCCGCCCCCGCTTTCGCGTCCTGCGCTTGGCGATCACACGACCGGGCTTGCCAACCTCACCGCGACTCTGGCAGCGCTGCGCCTGCGCGACCAGACGGGCGAAGGGCAGGTGATCGAACTTTCGCTGTTTTCAGTCGGTCAATGGGTGAACAGCTCGGACATCGTCGCGTCTGCCGTCACCGGCACGGAACCGCCCCTGCACGATCGGGAGGGGCCGCTGAACCCACTCTGGAACACCTACCGGTGCGCCGACGGGCTGTGGCTGCTGCTGACTATGCTGCAACCGGACCTCTACTGGACACGCTTCTGCGATGCGCTCGACAAACCGGACTGGCCGCAGCGAGCGCAGTGGTCTACTGCCGCCGGCCGCGCCACGGACACCGGTCAGCTCACGGCGCTGATCTCTGCGGAATTCATCACCGCGACCCGTGACCAATGGTGCGAGCGCCTCGACCGCGAGGGGATCATCTTCGCGCCCGTCTCCACGGTGCAGGAGGTTGTTCAGCGAGAGCAGACGGCAGCCCAGCAAACGATCCAGCAGGTGGATGTCGCAGGCGCTCTGCTGCCCGTCGTCCGTGTCCCATTTGAGATCGAGGGAGCGGAGATAAGGCCTCGCGGTCCGGCCCCCGAACTGGGCCAGCACACGGAGGCCGTCCTGCTTGAAGCCGGCCTCGATTGGGAACAGATCATCGAGCTGCGGGAAAACGGCGCCTTCGGCGAGGAATGAATCTTCTGGGAATTCGGCACACCATTATGCCCTTCACCGACCCGACACTCGGTGCACTGTAGCTACGGCAAAACGGCGGGCTGCGCCATCCGCGTGTTGAAGGTAGAGGCTCGGTTCGACCAACTCCAGTTCCATCAGCAAGAACGTGCCCTCTCGCACCACGCCGTCGATGCGTGCGTAGAGTGGCTGCACCGGCAAAAGCGAGAGAATCTTCCGCGCCTGAGCCACGACCGCCGCATGGGGCTCGGCAGCAACGACGCTGCCATGATACTGCGAGTTCACGCGGTACTCCCCGGTCTCCGGGCGCTTCACCAACGCGTGCGAGAACTGTCCGTCGAAGAACACGCAGGAGAGTTCACCCGTCTGCTGTACCTCTGGTACAAACTCCTGCACGATCAGTCTCTTTATCGGGCCAGGTTCCTCATCCGCTCTAGCCACGATGTCCTGCCGGCTCAGCAGTTGCACGTTGTGCCCGCTCGCGCCAATGACCGGCTTGACGACGCCCCGGTCCAGTTCCATGCGGTCAAACGCCTCGGCCAGGGCGGCTGATGTGTTCGCCACCACGTCCGTTTTCGGGATAGGCACGCCCTGCCGCCACAGATCAAGCAGATAGCTCTTGTCCAGATTCCATTTCACCAGGCGGGGCGGGTTGCATACCCGGCCCGCTTCTCGCTCCAGGTGCAGCAGCCAATCGCGAAACTGGTCCGGCGCATAGTGGTAGTCCCAGGTCGAGCGCAGCACCACAAGAACGGCGCTCTGAAAGGGCTCGAACGGGCCATTCCAGGGCGCAACGCCGACGCTCATACCGAGACCGGAAAGGGCAGCAGCGTATAGCGCGTCGCTCGCGCTGAGGTCAGGCCACTGCAGGCAGGTCGCCAGCACTACGCGCGGCATCATCGTCGCTCCCGACCAGGGGAATCGCGGATGCCAAGGGGCGGAACGACGGACGTCAACGGTCCGGCTGCTCGTCCGGAAGTTCGGCGATGCGCGCCTCGCTGGCTGGCACCTTGCGAGCACAATCCGGGCATTCGAAGGCGACTCGAAGCTCATGGCCACAAACTGCCGAGACGATGGCGGTGTTGTGATCCAGGTAGCGTGTACCCCAGCGCGCGAGGGCGCCCAGAGCCGGTCCCAAATCGCGGCCTTTCGCTGTCAGGCGGTACTCCGCACGAGGCGGGTGCTCGCTGTAGAGGGTTCGGCCAACGATACCCTCGGCCTCAAGCAGTTTCAGCCGCTCCGAAAGGACGCTGCGAGTGATGCCCTCCGGCGTTGAGGCGAGGTAGGCAAACCGTCGCGAACCCCGGAGCAGGTCCCGGATGATCACCAGAGTCCACTGGTCGCCAACGATCTGAAGCGTCCCGGCGATCGCGCACGGCGAACGCTGGTCCAGCGTCGGGATGCGGCGACGCGTTCCACGCCGCAGGAGCGGGGTGCGCGGCTGTTCCGTCATACGATCGTCTGCCTTCAGTACGTTGCTGGCTGCTTGATATTTCGTGCTGCGTGTACCGCGCTCTCGTCGCCGAAACCGCACTGGCTTGTTGACGGGCCGAGTGAGTAGCATTATAAGACTAAGTACAGAACTTGCCACGGCCGGCGGTTGAATGGTCACCCCGGCACCTCGCGCGGCGCATGGAGCGGCGATGAACTTATATCAGCAGTTCGATGGCGCCTTCCGAGATGTCCTCGATCGTGCGCTCGCCGGCACATCCCCCTCGCCAGAGGAAGCGTACGCGCTGGCCCGTAGCCGAGGCTCGGAGCTATCGGCGCTGTTCACCACGGCCTCGCTGCTGCGCGAGCGCGGCTGGGGCGACACCGTCACCTACTCGCGCAAAGTCTTCATCCCGCTCACCAATCTCTGCCGCGACAAATGCCGCTACTGCACCTTCGCCGTCGCACCGGGCAGCCCCGCCGCTCGGACACTGACGCCGCAGGAAGTGCTAACGATCGCCCGCGCTGGCGCTGCCGCTGGCTGCAAAGAGGCGCTGTTCAGCCTCGGCGAAAAGCCGGAAGAGGTGTATGAGCGCTCGCGAATGGATCTGCGTGCACTTGGATACACCACCACGACCGAATACCTGGCGGCGATGTGCCGGCTCGTGTTCGAGGAAACCGGGTTGATGCCGCACGCCAACTGCGGCGTGCTGGAGCCGGAGGAGCTTGAACTGCTCCGTCCCTGGAACGTGAGCATGGGGCTGATGCTGGAGAACGTCAGTGAACGGCTGCTCGGTCCGGGCCTCGCGCATGCGGGGTCTCCCGGCAAGGCCCCGATGCTGCGGATCAAGACGATCGAGGACGCCGGCAGGCTGGGCATCCCCTTTACGACCGGGATCCTGATCGGCATTGGTGAGACGCTCGAAGAACGGATCGACTCCCTGTTTGCGATCCGCGACCTGCAGCAACGCTCCGGCAACGTCCAGGAAGTGATCGTGCAGAACTTCCGCGCCAAGGACGACACGCCGATGCGTGGCGACGATGAGCCGTCTGCACTGGAGATGGCACGAACGATCGCAGTCGCGCGGCTGGTCCTGGGCGCATCAATGAGCATTCAGGCGCCGCCGAATCTATCGCCCGACGCCTATGGCTTCTACCTGCTGGCCGGCATCAACGACTGGGGCGGCATCTCGCCCGTGACGGCAGACCACATCAACCCCGAGGCGCCCTGGCCCAAGATCGAAGAGCTACGTGAGATCTCGGCCGATGCGGGCTTTACCCTGCGCGAACGGCTCGCGATCTATCCGTCCTACCAGCGCTCCGCAGTTACCTTGCGCGAGCCGTTCGCCTCACGCGTCGCTGCGCTTGCCGACTCCTCCGGCTACGTTCGGCCCGAAATGGAGTCAACCATCCCGCAGCCCGGCCCGCGCCTGGTCTCGCGCCCGACTCGGCGCGACGGGCCAGCGGCGCTGGTCCTCGATGACCGTTACCTCACTCTCCCTCTGGTTGAGAAGACATCACAAATCGAACGAACCAAACAAAACGAGGCCACCAGCGTGGCAACGGCCCAGGAGGCTCGATAATGGATAGTGAATCCACTCCGACCATTCCAGTGGCGGTCGAAGGACAGAAATTGTCGTGGCCGCTGCGTCTCGCGCCCGCCCGGGTGGAGAACGGCGCCGCCGAGCGTTTGCTGCCGGCACTCACTCCCGCCATCGCTCGAATCCTTGAAAGCGCCCTGCACGGCGGCGAGATCTCGGTCGAGGACGGGGAGACACTGTTCGGCGCCACCGGCATCGATCTGCAGGCGCTGACGATAGCGGCGGACGAGCTACGCCGCGCGGCCGTGGGCGACACCGTCACTTACGTCGTCAACCGAAACATCAACTTCACCAACGTCTGCATCAAGCACTGCGGCTTCTGCGCCTTCAGCCGCGACCATCGCACCGAGGAAGGCTACTTCCTACCGGAATGGGAGATCGTTCGCCGCGCCCGCCAGGCGTGGGATCTCGGCGCAACCGAGGTCTGCGTGCAGGCGGGACTGCCGCCGAAGATGGACGGCCGGCTGTATGTCGATCTGACCCTTGCCCTGAAGAAGGCGCTGCCCGACCTGCATCTCCACGGCTTCTCGCCGGAAGAAGTGCTCTATGGATCGGTGCGCTCGCGCGTCAGTATTCCCGAATACGTTGGTTGGCTCGCGGAGGCGGGCGTCGGCTCGCTACCGGGCACGTCTGCGGAGATCCTCGACGACGCGGTGCGACACGTAATCGCCGCCGGCCGTATCAGCACGCAACAGTGGATCGAGGTTGTCAGGTCAGCTCACATGGCTGGCGTGCCCACGACCTCAACGATCATGTACGGACACATCGAAACCGCCCGCCAACGCGCCGCGCACATCGGGCTGCTGCGCGACATCCAGCGGGAGACGTGGGGCTTCACCGAGTTCGTGCCGCTCTCGTTCGTCCATACGGAGTCGCCGATGTGGCAGAAGGGGCTTGTCCAGGGCATGCGCTCCGGGCCCACCGGCGCCGACGTGATGAAGATGTACGCGGTTTCGCGAATCATGCTGAACGGCTTCATCCCAAATATCCAGGTGAGCTGGGTGAAAGAGGGGCTCCGCCTGGGCCAGCTAGGGCTGATCTCCGGCGGGAACGATGTCGGCGGCACGCTTATCAACGAGAGCATCTCGACCGCTGCCGGGGCAGGTCACGGCCAGCTGGTACGGCCCGCCGAGCTGCGTCATGTCGCCCGCGACCTCGGCCGCATCCCGGCAGAGCGCTCGACCCTGTACACGATCCGGCGCCTTTTCCACGAGGAGCCGACGACGCCCGACCTGCTGGACGACCCGGACCTCGACACGGATCAGTTCGGCTCTTACGCCCGCATGACCCAGGCGAGTGAGTTCCGGTTCATAGACGTTCGCGAGCCTGCCCGTACC
>JBBRGK010000212.1:0-5899 GCA_038240805.1 Dehalococcoidia bacterium
GGTCCGCAAGCACGGGGTCGCCGGTGAGCTGACGCAGCGTCGCGCCGTGGGCAACCAGGCAGTAGAGGCAGCGGTTCTGCATCGAAACGGTCACGGAGATCATCTCGCGGTCCGTCTTCGAGAGGCCGGAGGGCCCGGTCATCAGCTCGTTGTAGTGCGCGAACCACTTGAGGAAGCGCGACGGCCGCCAGGCAAAAGCGCGGAAGACGTTGGGGCAGAAACCGAGCCGGCTTTCGGCTTTCTCCAGCAGCGCCCGCACCTCGGGGTCCATCTGCCCGAAGTCGAGCACCGGGAACCAGGATGCTTTCGGTTCGTCGTGAGGCGGCGGTTCCGGCACGAACGGCCTCCGCGTCGGAGGGGTGGCGGCGCTGCTGCCGGCCGTGCCGCCGTTTGTACGCTCGATTTTGCTGGTGGCAGCGCTGCCTGCCTGTTGTGTCGATCTGGCCTTCTGAACCATTGTGCCTACCCCCTTGTGCTCGTTACCTCACTCTAGCAGGACCGGCAGCGGTGCCACCGGCTCGTCACTGAAGGCGTAGGCCCGCAGCAGTTCCTGCGCGGCGCGCTCCGCGTCGGCGTGGTTCGCGGCGTGGATGTCGAGCAGCGGCGCACCCACTTCGACCAGATCGCCAACTTTGTGGCGCAGCACGCAGCCGACCTCGTATCGGATCGGATCGCCTTTTGCCGCCCTGCCCGCACCGAGATGTACCGCAGCCAGGCCGACGGTAAGCGCATCGATGCGCCGTATGTAGCCGCTCCTGGGGCTGTTCAGCGGCCGTACAACCGCCGCCGAGGGCAACGTTTCGGGCTGCAACACCTGTCTCGGGTCGCCGTCCTGGGCAGCGACGACGTCCGCGAGTTTGCCCAGTGCTGCGCCGCTGGCGATCGCAGCATCGACCAGGATAGCTGCTTCATCAGCGGTACGCGCCCTGCCGCCAACCAGGAGCAGCTCGATCGACTCGCGCCGCGATAGCTCCCACAGATCGGCCGGGCCTTCGCCTCGCAGTGTGGCGATCGCCTCCGCAAGCTCAAGCGCGTTGCCGACGGCGTTACCGAGCGGCTGCTCCATGTTGCTGAGTACCGCGTGAACACGGCGGCCGGCCTGCTCACCGATCATCACCATCAGCCGCCCGAGCCGCTCCGCCTCGGCGCGTTGCTTCATGAAGGCGCCACTGCCGACTTTGATATCGAGCACGATCGCCTGCGCCCCGCCTGCCAGCTTTTTCGACATGATGCTGCTGGCGATCAGCGGGATGCTATCCACGGTGCCTGAGGCGTCGCGCAGCGCGTAGAGCCGCCCATCGGCGGGGGCGAGGTTGTCTGACTGGCCGGAGATGGCGAGGTCGTGGTCGCGCAGAAGCTGCAAGAACTCGTCGTTGTTGAGCGAGGCTCGAAAACCGGTGATCGATTCGAGCTTATCGACCGTGCCGCCGGTATGGCCGAGGCCGCGTCCGGTGAGCTTGGCGAACGGCACACCGCAGGCCGCCACCAGCGGTGCGACCACCAGGGTCGCCTTGTCGCCCACGCCGCCGGTGCTGTGCTTATCGACCACCAGCCTGCCACCGGCGAAACGGTCCAGGTCGTTCATGCTGCCGCTTCCAGCCATCTCCAGCGTGAACTCCGCCGTCTCTTCGTCGGTCATGCCGCGGAAGCAGATCGCCATCATCAGCGCTGTTAGCTGGTAGTCGGGAATAGAGCCGTCGGTGATGCCCCGGACCAGGGCGGCAAGCTCTTCCCGGCTGAGCCGCTCACCGCGTCGCTTCTTGAGAATCAGATCGACGGTTCGCATCTCTCAGGTCACGGTCGCGGTCATCGGGTCCTCCTCCGGAAGGCCGGCACTCCTTATGATATAGCGATTGCCTGCGACGGAGAGAGACACGATGAGCGAGGCGAACCAGACCACAACCAGCGATGCCCAGGCCACGCCACCGCCCGGTCCCCTGGCGGGATTACGGGTGCTCGATATCGCCACGGTGCTGGCCGGGCCGTTCGTGGCCACCACGCTGGGCGACTTCGGCGCCGATGTGATCAAAGTCGAGTTGCCCGGCCGCGGCGACACGCTGCGTACGCTCGGCCCGGTCGTGGAGGACACCTCCTACTGGTGGGCCGTGGATGGACGCGGTAAACGGGGAGTCACGCTCGATCTGCACCGGCCAGAAGGAAAAGAGATCCTGCTGCAACTGGTGGCGATGAGCGACGTGCTGGTCGAGAACTTCGTGCCGGGGACGCTGGAAAGCTGGGACCTGGCGCCAGAGCAGCTGCAGGCGGCGAACCCGCGGCTCGTGATCGTGCGGGTCTCGGGCTTCGGCCAGACCGGACCGTATCGTAAGCGCCCCGGCTACGACCGTGTCGGCGGCGCCTTCGGCGGGCTCTGGCACCTGACCGGACGCCCGGACGACGAGCCAATGCGGCCGGGGCTGTCGGTAGTTGACTACCTGACCGGCGCCCTCAGCACCGTCGGCGTTTTGATCGCGCTGTACATTAGGGACGCGCTCGGCAGCGGCAAGGGCCAGGTGATCGACGCCGCCCTGTTCGAGTCGGCACTTCGTGCTCAGGAGTTCACCGCCGCGCACTACAGCGCCACCGGCGTGGTGCGAAACCGGATCGGCAACGACGGCCCGGCCATACCTGCCGGGGCGTTCCACACCCGTGACAACCGCTGGGTGATGCTGATCGTGGGCGAGCACCGGATGTTCCAGCGCCTGATGGCCGCGGTGGGCCGCATCGACCTCGCCGGCGATCCACGGTTTATCACCAACGCCGGCCGCGGTGCGCACCAGGAGGAGCTAAACCGCGCCATCGCCGCCTGGGTCGAGGCGAACGACCTTTCGATCGTCATGGATGCGCTGGAGGCGGCCGACGTGCCGATGTCGGCCAGCTACACGATCGCAGACATCTTTGCCGACCCACACATTGAAGCGCGCGGCGACCTCGTCGACGTGGATGACCCGGTGCTGGGCCGCATTCGTATGCAGGGCGTCTTCCCAAAACTCTCGGAGACCCCCGGCGCCGTCCGTGGCCCGGCGCCGATGCTCGGCCAGCACAACGCCGAGGTCTACGAGCAGCTGCTCGGCATCAATACCGCCGAACAGCAGTGCCTGCGGGATGCCGGCGTGATTTGAGCAACCGCAGACCGCTGGAAGTCCTCTGCATGTGGTCGGGGACATCTGATACGCCCGCCGTCCGGACGGCATATACCTGCGGGCCAAGATGCAAGGATCACCCGGAGAACGCCAGTCTGGATGCCTCCACTTGCCGGAGGTACAGTAACGCTCCGTGCTGCTCGAAGAGTGCAGCAGCCCTATCCAGCATCTGCGTTGCATCCGCGAACTGCCCTCGGCCGCCCGCGATCTCGGCCAGCCCTTGCAGGCAGCGACCCGCCTCGACGGGGCAGCGTTCCTGCTCGCACCAGGCCAGCGCCTCGCGGTACCTCGTTTCCGCTTCCTCGATATGTCCGCTTGCCATGAGCAGCAGCGCCTGCAGCCGCCATCCGCACTCCCCGAGCGGCCAGGTGACCACCCAGCTGCGTTCGTCTGTCATCATCTCTCGCACGACCTGCTCGGCCGCGGCGAGGAACGCCGGGTCCGCGAGATGCGGTAACACATCATCCAGGCAAGCGACAACACCGGGTTCTACCGCCGCACCGTCCACCGCGATCGTCCCCGGCGCTGATTGCAGCACCTGCCGCAGGCGTGAGAACTCCTGGCGTGCCTGCGCCAGGTCACCGGCGTACCAGAAAACGCGCGCCCGAAGACCGTGAGTCGTGGCGGTGAGCCGCGCCATGCTGCCCATGGCATCTGGCTCGGGTAGCAGCGCCAGCGCTGCGGCCGTATCGCCGGCCGCTATCGCCCGCAAAGGGCGTGCCAGTGCCGCCATAGTGTATGGGTTGTGTGCGCCGGCTTCGGCGAATACCGCGTCAAACCGATCCTTGACAGCTACTGGAGCAAGTACAGCGACGTTGTGTGCGCCGGCTTCGGCAAATACCGCGTCAAACGCCGGCAGATCCCAGCGCAGCATGTGTACCCGCGCCTGGTCGTTCGCGGCCATTCCTTCAACCTCACGCAGATGGTGCTCCCGTGCGTAGGTCATGGCCTCGTCCGCTGCCTGCAGTGCTTCGTCAAGACGTCCGAGCCGGAGGAACCCGACTGAACAAAAACGCAGCGCCGCCCCGGCCTGACGGTAAAGCCCGGCGCGGTTACAGGCCGCGTAGGCGGCGCGGTTAACCTCGATCGTCCGCACAGTATCCCGGCCGACATTAAACGCCATAAGGCCGTCATAGGCGAGCAACTCGGCCTCCATGTTCAGCAGACCGTGCTGCGCGACCAGGTCATGGACTTGCTGTCGCATTCGAGACATTTCGTCGGGGCCGAGCGCCCACACCACGTCAATCTGCGCAAGTGCTATGAGAAGCTGGATCTGCACCCTCGGCTCGTTATCGCCGAGGGAGTCCAGGGCCGCGCGCGCGATCGCGATACGGCGCTCAGGCGACGCGGACATGCCCAGCGCTTCCGCTGCGGCGAGCGCCTCGTGGAGGCCGTCGCCGTGTGCCCGTGCCCGGTCGATCGCGCGCATCAGGTTCCGCCACGCCGCGCGGAAGTTGCCGGCATTACGTTCGCAGCGTCCGAGCCCGATGAGCAACGCCGCCTCATCGTTGCCCACCGCAGGATCGGTGTCGGCGACCAGCGAGAGGCAGCGTTCGTAGTACGTCACGGCCTCCTCCCAGGCTGTTACCGCCTCCGCCTGTTCGGCAGCCAGCCTGCTGTAGCGCAACGCCTTCGATGCTTCGAGTGGGCTGGAACCGGCGGCCTCGCTGAAGTGATACGCGAGCGCGGGCGCATGCAGGTCTGCTCGTGCGCCGTAGTGTGCTTCAAGCGCCTCGCCAAGCTGCCGGTGCAGCCGCACGCGGCGGCGAGTTGGCAGCTCTTGGAAAAGGGTCTCTCGAATCAGGGCGTGGGAGAAACGATAGCGCCCCACGCCACCGGCCACCTCCGCGACGACGGCGGCGGAGGTGGCCTCGGCCAGCGCTTCATCGAGCTCATCGGCGGATTGACCGCTCACCTGCTCAAGGATGCCGGCATCAAACTCCCGCCCCATCACGGCCGCGATGGCGAGAAGCTGGTTGCACGGCTCTGATAGCCGCGAAAGCCGCCGGCCGATCACCTCGCGCACGCCCTCGGGAATGCCCAGCTCAGCGATCGACGTTGCGCCGACGGTCCAATGTCCATCTCGTTCGCTGATGCCGCCTGTCTCAGCCAAATGGCGCAGCGTTTCGCCGACGAAAAAAGGATTGCCCTCTGTTTCCCGGTGGACCGCTGCCGCCAGCGTCCGGCCCGGTGCATCGAGCGCGTGACCCGCCCGCGCCTCCATGAGCGCCTCGACCTCGTCCGTGCTCAGCCCGCGCAGAGGAATGCGCTCGAAGACGGGCGCGCGGCGCAGACCGGTCAGCGCCTCTGCCAACGGCTGGCGCCGGTCCAGGTCCGTATCGCGGTAGGCGCCGAGCACGAGGATAGGCAGCGTAGCGAGTTCACGCAGCAGGTGCTGCAGCAGAAGCAGGGAAGGCTTATCGGCCCAAGGCAGATCATCCAGCACCAGCACCAGCGGCTGGCGGGCGCAGAGCCCACGTAGCACCGCGGTCATGTTCGTAAAGAGCCGGTAACGTGCTGCATCCGGCTCGATCGCTGGCGGCGGCGGCGTGGCAGGCAGCAGCGCACCGATCTCGGGAACGAGGGCAGCCAGGTCTGGCGCCGCCGCTCCCAGCCATGCCAGCAGCGCGGACGGTTCCAGCGTACGGGCGTGGCTGCCCAGCATCTGCAGCCAGGGCAGGTACGCCGGGGCGCCGCTCTGATCGGGTGCGCCGGGTTCACCCTCCCAGCACTGGCCCCACAGCACGAGGTCGCCGTGA
>JBBRGK010000213.1:0-5896 GCA_038240805.1 Dehalococcoidia bacterium
ATTCGCGGGCATTGGCCTGCACGTACTCCAATGAGAGGCCGCGCATCGTCGCGGCAATCAGGGTGGTACCGCGGGTCGCTATGAGCCCGTCCCTTTTTATCAGGGGACGGGTTTTTCTGTGTACTTCTGGCAGGTGACACGTCTTTGCTTCAACGTCCGTCGGTTGATGGAAGGCCAATTGGAGAACAACTATGACGACCCAAAAGGCGATGTTCAAACCCGACACGAGCCGGGTCAGTTTCCCTGAGCTGGAGGCACGCATCCTCGAGTTTTGGAAGACGAACGAGATCTTCAAGAAATCGGTGGAGCAGCGGCCTGAGGACAACGTATTTGTCTTTTATGAGGGGCCACCGACGGCAAACGGCCGTCCCGGAATCCACCACGTGCTCGCCCGGGCCTTCAAAGACGCCATCCCCCGCTACCAGACCATGCGTGGCAAACGGGTGCCCCGCAAGGGCGGCTGGGACACACACGGCCTGCCGGTAGAGCTTGAGGTGGAACGGGCGCTGGGGCTGAAGTCAAAGCCCGACATCGAGGCATACGGCGTCGAAGCGTTCAATCAGCAGTGCAAAGAGTCCGTCTATCGCTACGTGCAGGAATGGGAGCGGATGACCGAGCGGATCGGCTTCTGGATCGACATGGACGAGCCGTATGTGACCTATGCGGACAGCTACATCGAAAGCTGCTGGTGGATCATCAAGTCGCTCTGGGACGGCGGCCTCGTCTTCCAGGACTACCGCTCGACGCCATACTGCCCGCGATGCGGCACCGGCCTCTCCTCGCACGAGTTATCGCTTGGTTACAAGGACAACACGCCGGATCCGTCCGTGCATATCAAGTTTCGGCTCGACCGGGGCACGGCTGGCCGGTATGCTCCTGCGTCGCTGCGGTTGAGCGACGGTGTGCCAACTGCGCTGCTCGCGTGGACGACGACGCCGTGGACCCTGCCGGGGAATACCGCACTGGCGGTCGACCCGGCCGCGACCTACGCGATCGTCGAAGTTGACGGCGAACAGGGTCCCGAGCGCCTCGTGCTCGGACAGCCGCTGGTCGAGCAGGCCGTCGGAGCGGCGCACCGGCTGGTTGGCGTCCTGCCGGGAAGCGGCCTGGTGGGCCTGGAGTACGAGCCGCTGTACGAGCCGCGCGACTGGGGGCTGCCCGGGATGGCATTCGACGAACACGGCCACGTGATGACGCTCGTTGACGGTGAACCGTCGCCATCACGGCGGGTGGTCGCAGCAGGCTTTGTCTCGATGGAGGACGGCTCCGGCATCGTTCACATCGCTCCCGCTTTCGGTGCCGACGATATGGAAACCGGGAAGAAGCAGCGCCTGCTGTTCATGCAGCCGGTCGATACTCGCGGCAACATGGTCGCGCCCGACCAGGTCTGGGACGGCGTCTTCGTCAAGGAAGCGGATCCGCTGATCACCGCCGATCTGAAACGACGCGGCCTGCTCTGGCGCAGCGGCACGATCCGCCACACCTACCCATTCTGCTGGCGTTGCGACACACCTCTGCTCTACTACGCCAAGCCCTCCTGGTACATCCGCACTACGAAGTTCAAAGACAGGTTGGTGAGCAATAACGAGCGAATCAACTGGTACCCGGACTACATCAAGACCGGGCGCTTCGGCGATTGGCTCTCTAACAACATCGACTGGGCCGTATCACGTGAGCGTTACTGGGGTACGCCGATGCCCATCTGGCGTTGCGAGGGCTGCGGCGTCGCTGACTGCGTTGGCTCGGTCGCGGAGCTTCGCTCCCGCGCGGTCGATCCACAGCTTGCCGCCGAACTGCCGGAACTTCACCGCCCCTACGTGGATAACGTGCTTTTGCGCTGCAATGACTGCGGCGGCGCCATGCGCCGCGTGCCGGAGGTGCTGGACGCCTGGTTCGATTCGGGCGCGATGCCATACGCCCAGCTCCATTACCCGTTCGAGAATCAGGAGCTGTTCAAGAAGCGGTTCCCCGCAGACTTCATCTGTGAAGCGATCGACCAGACCCGCGGCTGGTTTTACACGCTGCACGCGGAGGCAACGCTGCTCAACGCGGTCGAGGAGGTGCCCGAAGGGATCTCCTACCGAAACGTGATCTGTCTCGGCCACGTGCTCGACGCGAAGGGCGAGAAGATGAGCAAGTCGCGCGGCAACGTCGTCGATCTGTGGGAGGTGCTTGATCTCTACGGCTCTGACGCCACGCGCTGGTACCTGTACACAGCTTCGCCCGCTGGCCAGCCGCGCCGGTTCAGCCTGGAGCAGGTCGGCGAGACGCTGCGGCGTTTCCTGCTGACGCTCTGGAATACCTACAGCTTCTTCGTCACCTACGCCAACCTCGACGGCTGGAGCCCGGCAGCCGGTGGCGGCGAACCCTCTGAGCTTGATCGGTGGGTGCTCTCCGAGTTGAACCTGACCGTGGAGCGCGTCACACGCGAGTTCGACGAGTACAACCCGACCGATGCCGGGCGGGCGATCCAGGACTTCGTGGATGATCTCTCTAACTGGTACGTTCGGCGCAGCCGGAGGCGATTCTGGAAAAGCGGCGCCGACGCGGACAAGCTGGCCGCATACCAGACGCTCTACACCTGCCTGGTGACGGTGGTAAAACTAATGGCACCGCTGGCCCCGTTTGTCGCCGATGAGATCTGGCAGAACCTGGTGCGTGCCGCCGAGCCTGGCGCTGAAGAGAGCGTTCACCTCGCCCGGTGGCCTGCGGTGCAGCGCAATCTGATCGATGAGAACCTCAGCCGCGACCTACGACTCGTGGTCCGTATCTCCAGTCTTGGCCGCGCAGCCCGCGCCCGGGCGCAGGCAAAAGTCAGGCAACCGCTGCAAACGATGCTTGTGCAGACGCGGACGCCGGACGAAGGCGAGGCGCTGAAGCGGTTGGCGCCGCAGGTGCTGGATGAGTTGAACGTGCGGGTGCTCGAACTGGTCGAAAACCAGGCCGATCTGCTTGCATATTCGATCCGGCCGAACCTTCCGAAGCTGGGCCCGAAGTATGGCAAGGAGATGGGACAGATCAATCGCGCCCTCGCCGCAGCCAACGCAGCGACGGTTGCAGCGGCAGTATCGGCCGGGCAACCGGTGGTGCTAGAGGGCTTCACTCTGGAGCCCGACGACGTGCTCGTGACGGCGAAAGAGAAAGAGGGGTACGCCGTGGCGCAGGAAGCGGGCTACACCGTTGCACTGGACACAACGATCACGCCTGACCTGGCCGACGAAGGACTTGCACGGGAGCTCGTTCACCGCATCCAGTCGCTGCGCAAGGACGCTGGTTTCGAGATCGCGGACCGGATCACCGTGACCTACGCAGGCGACGACGATGTGCGTCGGGTCATGACGCGCTTCGCCGTTTACGTCGCGGCCGAGACGCTTGCTACGAACGTCGACGAAGGCGGTCCGGCGGAGGGCGCTCACGCCGAAGCGCAGAACGTAGATGGCCGCGAGGTCAACCTCGCGGTGCAGCGGGTGCCGGCGTAACCAATGTCCCGGAACCGTGGCCTCGCAGCAGCCATGATGCTGGGACAAATCGTGCATTTCAGCCCATCGGCACCGCCAAAAGGAGAAACGCGCGTGATTCAGCGTGACCGCCTCGTGAACACCTTCCTCGAACTGGTTCAGATCGACAGCCCTTCCGGCAAAGAGGCTGCTGTCGCCGCGCACCTCATCGGCCTGCTTACTGCGCTCGGCGGCGAGGCCGGACTGGACAGCCACGGCAACGTCATCGGGCACTTTGAAGGTACGGGGGCTCCAGTACTGCTCTCGGCTCACATGGATACTGTCCAACCTGGTGAAGGAATCAAGCCGATCGTCGAAGGCGATCTGATCCGCACCGATGGTACGACCGTGCTCGGCGGCGACCCGAAAGCCGGCGTGTCCGCCATCCTCGAGGGGTTGCGCTCGGTGCTCGAGGCCGGCGCTGCTCATCGAGCGGTCGAGGTCGCTTTCAGCCGGGGCGAAGAGATCGGCCTTGTGGGCGCTCGCCACATGGACTACGAACGCATCTCTGCGCGGGAGGCGTTCGTGTTCGACGGCGAGGGCTCTGTGGCCAATATCACCAGCGAGGCGCCCAGCCAGTTGACCCTCGATCTGCACGTTGCCGGCCGCGCCGCGCACGCGGGCGTCGAGCCCGAGAAGGGGATCTCAGCGATCGCGATCGTGGCTGAGTTCGTGCGCGACTATCCGCAGGGCAGGCATGACGATGAGACGACCGGCAATATCGGCCTGATCACCGGCGGTAGCGCCCGCAACGCGGTCCCCGAAGAGTGCCGCCTCAGCGCCGAGCTTCGCAGCCGCGACCCGCAGAAGCTGAAGGCGCTGCGTGCACGTGTCGAAGCCAGCGTGTCTGCGCTGCAGCAGCGACACCCGGAGGCGGCGATCACGCTCGAAATCGAGGACGAGTATGGCGGCTCTCAGTTGAAGGAAGGCGATCCGCTGGTAGCGCTCGCAGGCAAGGCCCTGCGGCAGATCGGCCTCGAGCCGCGGCTGCTTGCCTCTGGCGGCGGCACGGACGGCAATATCTTCGCGACGAAGGGCATCGCAGCGGTGGTCGTGGGCCTCGGCGGCGAGCATTTCCACACAAAGCAGGAAACTCTTTCGATCCCACACATGCTGGACGCGGCGCGGTTCTGCGAGGCAGTACTGATCGGATAGACGAGTGTGATCAGGAATAGATAACACGATCCGCGGTATGCCATGCTGAACCGACACAGCACGGCGCGCGTATCGCCGGTGCGAAGGAGCGGATATGCAGCTCGGGATGATCGGCCTCGGCCGCATGGGAGCCAACATGGTGCGCCGTCTGATGAAGGCGGGGCATACCTGCGTTGTCTACGACGTTCACAAAGAGGCCGTGGAGGCGATGGTCCACGAAGGAGCGGTCGGCGCTGACTCGATGCAGGACTTCGTGAAGCGCCTGAGCCAACCCCGCTCGGTCTGGATGATGGTGCCCGCCGCCGTCGTGGACAGCACGATCCAGTCGATCTCTCCACTGCTCGACAGGGACGATATCCTGATCGACGGTGGCAACTCCTACTATCACGACGACATCCGCCGCGCCGCAGAGTTGAAGCAGGCCGGCATTCACTACATGGACGTGGGCACGAGCGGCGGCGTCTTCGGCCTGGAACGCGGCTACTGCCAGATGATCGGCGGCGAAAATGCGCAGGTGAAGCACCTGCAGCCTATATTTGCCGCTCTTGCTCCCGGCGTGGAGACTGCGCCGCGTACGCCTGGACGCGTCGGTACGCCGAGCACGGCCGAACAGGGCTACCTGCACTGCGGTCCCAACGGCGCCGGGCACTTCGTCAAGATGGTTCACAACGGCATCGAATACGGACTTATGGCCGCCTATGCCGAGGGCATGAACGTTCTGCACCACGCCAACGCAGGCAATCAGAAACAGACGATCGACGCAGAGACGACGCCGCTGCGAAACCCCGAGTTCTACAAGTACGACTTCGACCTCGGTGCGATTTCGGAGCTATGGCGTCGCGGCAGCGTCGTCGCCTCCTGGCTGCTCGACCTCCAGGCAATCGCCTTCCAGCGCAATCCCGACCTGGCCAACTTCGCCGGCCGCGTCTCCGACTCAGGGGAAGGCCGCTGGACGGTGATCGCCGGGATCGACGAATCCGTGCCGCTGCCAGTCCTCAGCACGGCGCTGTTCCAGCGGTTCAGCTCACGCGGAGAGGCAGACTTCGGCGACAAGATTCTCTCGGCGATGCGCTTCGAGTTCGGCGGCCACGAGGAGAAGCCAGCGGGGGGGTGACCACACCCCGTCGCGGGAGCCTCACCCCGTCCCCTCTCCACCGGCTGCGGCCGGCAGAGAGGGCGATCGTGAGATGCGTTGCACGAGCGTCGAGGATGGACGGGCTGCTATTTCCGGGCGCGGCATACGA
>JBBRGK010000214.1:0-5894 GCA_038240805.1 Dehalococcoidia bacterium
TAGTGAGCCAGTACCTCCTCGCGACCGCCCCAGACCTGCGCCGGCAGCCTGGTGCGGAGCGTGTCGGCGACGACGCTGCGCCTCTTTGCCTGGTCGGCACGTGAGGGCCCCATCAGCAGCACCCGATTGGGTGCAATCTGCGTAAAGAGTGTGCCGGCAGAGGCCGCAGTCGCGAAGTCGGATGCATTTGCGGGGCGATCGAAAGCAAAGTGTCCACGCGTGCCACGATCGCCTTCGAACAGGTTAAGGGAGCAAATCTCACCATTCAGCAGCCGTCTCGCCTGCTCGGCGATGTCAAACAATACCGGCTCAGGGTCGCTGCCCGCACGGGCGACGGCCGAAAGCACCGTCGCCATCGCCGTCTGTTGTTCGAGTGCCACATCCCGCTCGCGCTCGGCGGTTTCGAGCGCGGCGATACGCCGCCGCAGACGCTCGATCTCGGACTCGTTGCGCTGGTCGGTCACGGGCCTCGCTCCGACTCTTCCGTTGCGAACCGGCATACATGGACGGCAGCAAACGGCCGGTGCCCGCATTATGGCACAGGGGTTGCGCCGCGAGCCGGACGCTCAGCCCTTACTGGTCATCAGCATCTGGCGGGTGATCTCGATCTGGCCCTGGTGCAGGGCGCTGTGCTCCACCGCATGCAGCAGGCAATCGCGCACGGTCATCGGCTCGTCGCCGAATGTACCGACTGTGCCGCTGTACGCTGCCGGCGGCTCCGCTGCTCGGTCCAGCTGTTCGGACGGCATGCCATCAAGTACGTCGTGCACAGCTGCCAGCCAGCGTTTGCAGCGCGCGTCGATCTGTTCAAATGTGCCGCTGGCCGTGAACTCGGCGTCACGGTTACGATCGATAACGCGCTCGCCAGCCATGACCAGCACCCAGAACTCACCCGCGCCCAGCATGTGGGTGGCGAGCGCGAACAGCGAGTTGGCCTCCGGCAACGCAATCTGCCGGTTGAGCACGGCCTCCGGCACGCCGGTCAGGGTCTCGATCACCCCGCTGCCGATCCGATCGAGCACGACGGCGATCTGTCTGGCTTCTGCGGACCATGTTTGCGATGTCATCTCTCACCTCGAATTGGTATTATCTATTCCGTAACCGATCTCTTGACGTGTACAGCGTAGCGCGTTTTCGGCGGCTTCCGATGGATCTTATCCGGTCGCTGCGTCGTTATCTCTATGTGGGAAGCTGGCGTACGGTCATAGCGGTGGAGGGGGATTGATGCGACAAGCCAACGAACGGACGGCGCCGTTGCCGGGCTGGCGACGCGGCCTGGTCGCCGGCCTGCTGACGGGAGCACTGATCGGCATTGTGGCAGCACTACTCAGCGTGCCGCTGCGGCGCCTCGCCGGCGTGACCGACCGGTCGCTGGTCAATGGACTCTCGATCACGAGCGGCGCGATCGTGCTCTGGCTGATCGGCGGTCTCGTGTACGTCGCGCTCACGCGGCGGGCACATAGCCCGATGATGGTTTTGCTCGCGCTATCGTTGCTGTGCGGCGTGGTCATCTCCGCGTTCATCTACGGTGAAAAAGGTCCCCTCGCGCCCTTCCCGAATCACTTCGCTTCCTGCGCCGTGCCGCTCGTATTTCTCGTGACGCTGGGTGGCGCCCTCTTGCTGCTGTCGATCATCGATCGCCCGATGCCGCTGAACTTTGCCGCTCCGGCAGGCGTTGTCGCCGCCGCAGCGATCGCGATCGTCATTTCTGCAGCCGACAGGGCGCCGGCGGTGCACTACTCCCTCAGCAAGCTTCCTGTCTCCGCCGCCGCACAGAACAGCGCCCCTGCCGCAACCGCGACGCAGAGCGGCTCTGCTCCGGCTGTGGTCAGCGCCGCACCACAGGCATCGCCGGCAACACCGGCTCCCGCAGCCACGGCACCAACGCACTTCGTCGTGTCGAAAGAATCAGAGGTTTCCTACACCGTGCGGGAGAAGCTGGCGCGGCTGCCCTCGCCAAGCGACGCGGTCGGCAAAACCTCGGCGATCACCGGGGACCTCTACCTCTCGCCCACCGGCCTTGCCCCGGAACAGCCATCGCTCTTCACGGTCAACCTGAGCACGCTGACCAGCGATGCTACCGCGCGGGATCGGTTCATCAAAACGACGACCCTTGAGACGAATAAATTTCCGAACGCCATCTATACGATCACCGGAGTCGACGGTTTTCCAGCCTCCTATAAGGAAGGCGACGAGGTGAAGCTGACCCTGACCGGCACCCTCAAGGTCCACGACGTGGAGCGCCCGCTCACCTGGACTGGCACGGCGCGCTACGCAGGCGGGCGGCTGGAAGGGGTGATGGCCACCGACTTCAGCATGCACGACTTCAACATCACGCCGCCCGTCGTTGCCGTCGCCGTCGCCGAGGACAAAGTCCATCTCGACCTGCACCTGGTAGCGATGCCGGCGAGCTAGATTTCGAGTAGCCCTACAGCCTTCAATCACGTACATTCTGGCTCTGCGTGGAAGCTGTGCCGGCGGCCTGGGCTTCGAGCAGCCGCACGTCCAGCCAGGTGCTCTGGTAGGTGGCGCCACCGCCCATGTCGGCAAGACGCCCGCCGGTGAGCACGTTCAGCGGCCCGCCGCGCAGATATCGTTCCCTGCTGCGGTTCGCCTCGACCACCACCACGCCGGGCAGCGTGTCCGCGCTGACCGACGCATACAGTCCGATTTCGCCGTGCTCGTTGTGTAGCAGCACCGCGTCGCCGTCGGCGATTCCGCGTGCCTCCGCATCTGTTGGATGCAACAGGCAGCGCGGCGCTCCCTGGCGGCGCTGCAGCCGTTCGACCCCTGCGAAGGCCGAGTGGTGTTGCGAGTGACCTGGCGCCGTGAGCAGGCGCAGCCGGCCGGAGTTTTCCGCTGCCTGCGGGTCGGGCTCCCATTCTGGCAGCGGCGGCAGACCGGCGCCGGCCATCGCCTCCGAGTAGAACCAGGTCCGCTCGGGGCCACGGCGCGCCTGTCGCACCTTGAGCGCCCCGCTCGTGACGAGCCCCTCGACCGTGAATTCGGCCACGCTACCGGTAGCGTGCTCCAGCATCGCCGCCATGTGCTCGCGCGGCTCACGGGCAAAGGCCGCGTCGCTGAGACCGAGCCGGTTGGCAAGCTGCTGTGCCAGCCAGAGGTTCGGGCGCGATTCGCCCAACGGTGCGATCACCTGCGGCGCGTGCTGCATGTAGTAGGTGCCGTAGCTGCGGAAGAAGTCCTCCGTCTCGAAGCCCGTGCAGGCGGGCAGGACGATATCGGCGTAGCGGGCGGTGTCGGAGAGAAAGCTCTCGTGGACAACGGTGAACAGATCCTCACGACTAAGGCCCGCCGCCGTGCGCGCCTGGTCGGGGCAGGTGACGGCCGGGTTGTTGCCGGCGATAAAAAGCGCCTTGATCGGTGGGCCATCGAGCGTCAACAGTGCCTCGCCCAGCAGGCTGTGGTTGACCTCGCGGGTTGGCCCTGGCATCAGGTCGGGGCGGCGCATCGCGTCGTAGTCGAGGCCGTAGCCGGGAATCGTCTCCATCAGGGCGCCGCCGCCGGGGTGCTGCCAGGCGCCGACGAGCGCGGGTAGGCAGGCGACGGTGCGGATCGTCATGCCGCCGCCGCTGTGACGCGACATGCCCATCCCCACCCTGATGAACGGCGCCCGCGCTTCGCCATACATGCGGCCAAGCCGCTCCACGCCGGCTGCGGGTACACCGGTGATCTCTTCAACCCGATCGGGAGAGTAGCGGGCCAGGACGTTCTCCCGCAGCTGTTCATAGCCGGTGGTGTGCGCGGCGACGTACTCCTCGTCGATCAGACCATCGCGTACCAGAACGTGCATCATGCCGAGCGCAAGTGCGCAATCGGTGCCGACGCGGGGAGCGATGTGCCAATCGGCGCGTCGGGCCGTGCGGGTGCGATACGGGTCAATCACCACCAGTCTTGCACCCCTGTCGCGAGCCGCGTCGATGAACGGCAACAAATGCACGTTGGTGGTAACGACGTTGGCGCCCCAGCAAATGACGAGGTCAGAGTCACTGACCTCCTCCGGATCGGTGCCGGGCGTGTTGCCGACCGCGTACGCCCAGCCTGCTTCACAGGTGCTGTCACAGACCGTGCCAGCGTTCAGGCGGCTGGCGCCGAGTGCGTGAAACAGCGGCCGGAAGGCGTTCCTGTTCACGAGGCCCACGGTGCCGCTGTACGCGTAGCCGAGCAGCGCTTCGCCGCCGTGCTCCGCGATGATCGTCTGCCAGCGAGCCACGATCTCGGTCAACGCCTCGTCCCAGCTGATCGGCGCAAACTCGCCGCTGCCCTTGCTGCCCGTGCGGCGCAGCGGCGTCAGCAGCCGTTCGGGCGAGTAGACGCGCTCTTCGTAGCGATTCACCTTGCCGCAGAGGAAGCCGCGTGTGAACGGGTGCTCGGGGTCGCCAGCGACCCGCAGCAGCCGGCCATCGTCAACCGTGGCGATGATCGAACACTGATCGGGGCAGTCGTGCGGGCAGACGGTGCGGATGGTCGTTTCGGGCATGGTGTTCCTCGTGGCATGTAGGTATCACGGAGCGGCTACACGCAACGGTATAACGAGGCAGTGCAGAACGCGACGCCGTGCGATTTGCGCCACGATAAGCATGAACCGTTGGTGGTCCATTCCATAGTGCCAATACGGCACACCGCGACAGGCCAATTGGCGAGCGGGCGGACGCTGCGGCGCGATTCGCTATGATATGCACACGAAGCTCTCAGGCTGCGGTCCTGGCAGCGCATTAGCAGAGTGTACCTGCGGTGGAGGAACGGATGGCGACAAAACGAGCGGTGCTCGCCTTCAGCGGCGGTCTCGATTCGAGCTCGATCCTGGCCTGGATGGTGCAAGAGCAGGGCTGGGAGGTCGTGACCTTCACCGCCAACCTGGGGCAGAGCGAGTCCGACAGCCTGGCGATCGCAGCCGAGAAGTCGAAGCTCATCGGCGCGATCCACCACGTCGATATCGACCTGCGCCGCGAGCTGCTGGAGGAGTTCTTCCTGCCGGCGATGCAGGCGCACGCGAAGCTCGAAGGCCGTTATCTGCTGGGCACGTCGCTGGCGCGCTTTCCCACGGCCCGTGCAGCGATGATCGTAGCGAAAAAGTACGACGCGACGATCCTCTCCCACGGCGCCACAGGCAAAGGCAACGACCAGGTGCGCTACGAGACAACCTGGCTGGTGCTGAACGCCAACCCGCTCTTCCACATTGAGAATCTGGAGATCTTCGCTCCCTGGAAGGACGACGCCTTTCTTGAGCGCTTCGGCGATGGCGGCCGTCTGGTCATGCGCGCCTACCTGGAAAAAATGGGCATCCCCGTGCCGTCAGGCGGCTCCGACCGGCCCGATCCCTACAGTCAGGACGAGAACATGCTGCACATCTCCTCAGAGGGCGTGGCGCTGGAGCTGCCTGAGGAGACGCACGTCGGCAAGGTGAACTACACCCGCCTGACGGACCCGCGGCGGGCACCCGAATCACCCGAATACGCCCGCGTCTTCTTCGATCGTGGCGTGCCGGTAAAACTGACGATCGAGGACGAGCAAGGGCAGGAGCTGCAGCCCGCAGTGTCTGGCAGCCTCGTTGATGTGTTCACGGCCGCCGATACGCTGGCTGGACGGCACGGCGTCGGGCTGCTGGACATGGTTGAGCATCGCTACGTCGGCCTCAAGTCGCGCGGCGTCTACGAAGCGCCCGGTCACACGCTGATGGAAGCGGCGCACGCCGACCTCGAAGGGCTGGTGCAGGACGCGCCGGTGCTCGATCAGAAGTACGCCGATGCGCCGCGCATCGCCCGGTTGATCTACAACGGGGGCTGGTTCTCGCAGGAGCTGCACCGCTACCTCGCCGCCCTGGCCGATGATCAGCAACGCGTCACCGGCTGGTCGCTGGTGCGGCTCTACAAAGG
>JBBRGK010000215.1:0-5857 GCA_038240805.1 Dehalococcoidia bacterium
TCGCCTGCGCCAACGCTTCACCGATCCCTTCGATATCCATTGCACTCCGGGAGACAAAGTGGGTGAGCAGGCGAAACGCCTGGCCCGGACAAAGCCGGTTCGGGCAATATGTCATCGCCTCGCCTTCAGGCTTGACCACCGGCGTCCCGCAGACCGGGCATTCCGCCGGCATATGCCACGGCACTTCAGCGCCGGTACGGAGCGAAACCACCGGTCCAACTACCTGCGGTATCACTTCGCCCGCGCGGTGGACGATGACCATGTCGCCCACCCGGATGTCCTTGCGGAGGATGGCCTCTTCGTTGTGCAGCGTAGCGAGCCCTACCGTGACACCGCCGATCTGGACGGGCTCCAGGATCGCGAACGGGTTCAGCGTGCCAGTGCGGCCGACGTTGACTCCGATGCCATTTAGCCTGGTCGTCTCTTCGGCGGAGGGGTACTTAAACGCGATCGCCCAACGAGGATCTTTGCCGACGAAGCCGAGCTGCTGCTGGGCCTCGATCGCGTTGACTTTGAAGACGATGCCATCGATCGGGTAGTCGAGCTGCTGACGTTTGGAATCCCACTCTTCTGTGAACGCGATCGCGGACTCGATGTCAGGCACGAGGCGGATGTTCGGGTTCGTGCGAAATCCCAGCCGCGCGAGCCACTCCAGCCGCTCCCAGTGAGTGGCAGCGGCCTCTGCTCCCTCTACCCAGCCAACCTGGTACATGAACGTATGGAGTGGCCGGGAGGCGGTGATGCCGGGATCGAGCTGTCTCAGCGAGCCAGCGGCGGCGTTTCGCGGATTGGCAAACAGGCGCTCCTCCGCGGTGGCGCGCTGCTCGTTCAGCCGCTCGAAGCCGGACCAGGTCATGTAGCACTCGCCACGTGCTTCAAAACGCGGCACCGACCCCGCTGCGTTCACCGAAAGCGGCACACTGCGAACCGTTCTCAGGTTCTGCGTGATCTCCTCACCGATGGTTCCATTGCCGCGGGTGGCGCCCTGTGCCAAACGGCCGTTTTCATACACGAGCGCGATGGCGAGTCCATCGATCTTCAGTTCACAGACCAGCTCGAGCGCATCGGCCTCGGCCAGACGGCAGGCGCGTTGATACCACTTCCGCAGTTCGTCAGCGCTAAAGGCGTTTGCGAGACTGAGCATCGGCTCGCGATGTGTGACTGGACTAAACTCGGTAAGCGGAGCATCGCCGACGCGTTGTGTCGGCGAATCGGGCGTCACCAGGTCCGGGAACGCTGCTTCCAGATCCCGCAGCTCGCGCATTAATGCGTCCCAGGCACCGTCGCTGAGCTGCGGGTCATCGAGCACGTAGTACCGATGATTGGCCACTGCGATCTCGGAGCGAAGCTCCTCAACGCGGAGGCGGGCGGCGTC
This sequence comes from Dehalococcoidia bacterium, assembly GCA_038240805.1. GTDB lineage: Bacteria > Chloroflexota > Dehalococcoidia > CAUJGQ01 > CAUJGQ01 > JBBRGK01. Next base: position 1,376 of record JBBRGK010000215.1, read on the forward strand.
ATGCGAACGATCCTGAGCGGTCATTGGCGCAGTATACGGGTACCTGTCGTTGTAATTCAATAACAACACAGTCACCGGCAGCGAATGGCTGAGATCGGCCCAGTGCAGCCGCTGGCCGGGCTGATTGCTATGGTAAGATCAGCGTTGGGAGCAGCGAATGAACGTCGTTATCGTGGACTACGGTGCAGGCAACCTGCATAGTGTCACCAAAGCCGTCGAGAAGACCGGCTGCACGCCGCTCGTCAGCGTACGTCCGGAGGACGTGATCAACGCCGGGGCGGTGATACTGCCGGGCGTCGGGGCTGCTGCCGACACCATGGCAAACCTTCGTGCGTGCGGGATGGTCGAACCAGTCACAGAGTACATCCGCAGTGGCCGGCCGTTCCTGGGCGTCTGCATGGGGTTGCAAGCGTTAATGACGCTGAGCGAAGAGGGCGGTGAGCAGCCGTGCCTTGACATCATTCCTGGCAGGGTCAAGAGGCTTCCCGGCGGCAACGGCCTCAAAGTGCCCCACATGGGCTGGAATACGGTGCACCAGAGGTGGCAGCATCCCATCTTTCGCGGTATCCCGGACGACTCCTACTTCTACTTCGTGCATTCGTACTATGTCGCGCCCGACGACGATGGCCTAATACTCGCGGAAACTGAATACGGCTTTCCCTTTGCTGCGGTAGTGGCCCGCGACAACATTGTCGCCACGCAGTTCCATCCGGAGAAGAGCGGCGAGCACGGCTTGCTGATCTACGCCAATTTCATCGAGTCTGCCGGCTTCGCCCTACCGGCTGGCCGGGGCAGCCAACGAGCTACTGCCGCTGGAATCAGCCGCTAGTGGAGATCATCCCCGCAGTTGACATTCTCGGCGGCCGTTGCGTGCAGCTTGCGCAGGGCGACTTCGCCCGCAGCACCGAGTACAACGCCGACCCGGTCGATGCCGCACTTGAGTGGGAGCGGCAGGGTGCGACCTGGCTCCATACCGTCGATCTCGACGGTGCCCGAGAAGGCAGACCGGTCAATAGTGAGATCATCGGTCGAATCGCCAGTGTCCTGCGGATTCCTGTCCAGGTTGGCGGCGGCATTCGTACGGAAGCGGACAGTCGGCGGTACATCGATGCCGGGCTCTCGCGAGTGATTCTCGGTACGTCGGCGGTCGAAGATAGGACACTGCTGGAACTGCTCGCGGCCGCGCTGGGTGACGCGCTTGTGGTGGGCATCGACGCGCGAGATGGCACGGTTATGACCCGTGGCTGGCTGCATTCGGGCGATGTTCAGGCGCTCGACCTGGTGCGATCGTTACGGAATGATGGTGTCGGGCGCTTCGTGTACACCGATATCTCGCGCGACGGTATGTTGCAAGGGCCGAATGTCCCCGCGTTGACGGAGTTCATCGGCGCAGCAGGATGTCCGGTCATCGCCTCTGGCGGTATCACCAGTATCGACCACCTCGTCGAGTTGGCTGCGGCTGGCGCTGAGGCGGCGATCGTCGGGACAGCGCTGTATGAGCGACGGTTCAGTCTCATCGAAGCCTGGGAGATTTTGACTGCCGGGAGCATGAACGTCGCGGTGTCAGCTGGACCCCACGCCGGGCCGGCTTAGCCGGCGATACAGCTTCCGCCCTGCTACCCTGTGCTTCATATGGCATACGAGATGTCGCGCAATCCCTATCCCTCCTGTACCGCGAGGTCGATTTCGTGCTTACCAAACGGATCATTCCCTGCTTCGATGTGAGCAACGGCAGGGTCGTAAAGGGCGTTTCGTTCGTCGAACTGCGCGACGCCGGTGACCCGGTGGAGCTGGCGCGTGTCTATGATGCTGCCGGCGCCGACGAGCTCGTGTTCCTGGATATCACGGCATCGAGCGACGATCGCACGACCGTCTATGAGATGGTCGAGCGGACCGCGTCCGAAGTGTTCATCCCGTTCACCGTAGGCGGCGGCGTGCGGTCGGATCAGGATGTGCGGATGTTGTTAGAACTCGGCGCAGACAAGGTATCGATGAACACGGCTGCGGTGCTTGACCCCGGATTGATCACCCGTGGCTCCGATCGCTTCGGCTCACAATGTATAGTCGTCGCAATCGACGCGAAGCAGACGGCGCCGGGCCAGTGGGAGATCTATACCCACGGGGGGCGGAACCCCACGGGTCTTGACGCGGTGACATGGGCAAAGCGAGCAGTGGAGCTTGGCGCGGGAGAGTTGCTCGTCACTAGCATGGACCAGGACGGACATCTCCACGGCTACGACCTGCCGCAGCTGCGGGCAATCTCGGAAGCCGTGACCGTGCCCGTGGTGGCAAGTGGTGGCGCCGGGAATCCGGGGCACATGTACAACGCGCTGGTTGAGGGCAAAGCTGACGCAGTTCTTGCTGCCAGTATTTTCCACTTCGGCACTTTCAGTGTGGCGGAAGTGAAACGCTATCTGGCCGAGCGCGGACTACCGATCCGCCTGAACGAAGAACGCGAGCGTGTGAGGGACGATCCCGCCACGGGCCAGTGACTCGAACTACGCGGATAGTGGTCCATTGTCCGCAGCCTACGGCTTACGAGGTTTACAAACAAAACGAGGGACGCGGTTACCGCGTCCCTCGTTTTCTGTCTGCCGAAATGCGGCTCAGACCTTGGCCTTCGCCCAGCGCTTGTTAAAGCGCTCCACACGACCGGCCGTGTCCACGATTCGCTGCTCGCCCGTGAAGAACGGGTGGCAGGCGGAGCAGACTTCCGTCCGCAACTGATCGCGGGTGGAACGGGTGGTGAACTCGTTTCCGCAGGCACATCGGACATGCGCCTCTACATAATTTGGATGGATCTTTTCACGCACTGGTGGCAACCTCTGCGCCGGAGTCTACCGGCGCCACTGGATAAACGCTAATTTTCTTTCGGCCGCGAGAGTGCGGCTCGAACTTCACTTTGCCGTCAACAAGAGCAAAGATCGAAAAGTCTCTGCCCATGCCAACGTTTTTGCCCGGATGGAACACGGTGCCGAGTTGCTTGACAAGAATGTTGCCAGGCCGCACCAGTTCGCCATCAAAGCGCTTGACGCCGCGACGCTGTGAATTGCTGTCGCGTCCGTTCCGGGAGCTGCCGACACCCTTTTTATGAGCCATGTTGAACCTCTTGTATTCGACGCATCTGCAACGGCAGGCGCCGCTATGGCGCGACTATCTGCTTGATCGACAGCCGGGTAAACTTTTGCCGGTGACCGATCTTTTTTCGATAGCGCGTTTTCGCCTTGAACTTGAAGACGATGATTTTGTCACCCTTGCCGTGCTCGACGACCTCAGCGACGACCTTTGCTCCCACCACGATCGGGGTGCCAATGGTCACGTCGCCGCCTTCGCCGAGCATCAGTACTTCGTTTAGTTCAATGCTCTCGCCAGCGGGAGTGGGCAGCAACTCCACGTCGAGCGTTTCGCCTTCGCGGACGGTATACTGTTTGCCGCCTGTGCGGATTACTGCGTACATCCAGTGGTGCCCTTTCCTCAGATCACGTCTCTCGATCATAGCAACACGAGGTGCCCTTCGTCAACGAAGGATCGTGCCTCGTCTTGTCCGTGACGCGCGAAGAGAGGCCCGCCGGGCCTCTCCTGCGTTGAATCAACCGAGTGGTCGAACCAGTCTATTAGCTCAGCGGCTTTTCCGGTGGCATTAAGGAAGAGGTTGCTGTGCCGCCGCCCCAGACCAGACCGCCGGTGGGGCGGGGAAGCGGTGTATCCGAACGCGGCTCCAATGGTCCCGCTGGCTGTGGCGCCAGCAAAACCGGCTCCTCAGCGGAGTAGTCGCCGTCGTCGGAGAACAGGCGAGCGACCTCGTCACCCTCAATGGTTTCGTCCTCGATCAACTTACGGGCTACCCGATCCAGCACATGCCGGTTCTCAGAGAGGATTCGATGGGCCGTCTCTTTGGCCTGTTCGACCAGCCGGCGCACCTCATCGTCGATCTCTTCCGCGATTTTCTCCGAATAGTCCCGTTGCTCGGAGATCTCCCGGCCGAGGAATATTAGTTCCTCTTTACGACCGAAGGTACGAGGACCGAGCCGCTCGCTCATTCCCCACTGGGTGACCATCTGGCGAGCGATCTTCGTCGCCCGGCTGATATCGTCAGATGGCCCCGTCGTCGTATCGCCGAAAACGATTTCCTCTGCCTGGTGCCCGCCAAGTGCCACTGCAAGCGACGCTGCGTAATGCGCCTTGTTGCCGAGATGGCGATCCTCTTCCGGTAGGAACCGGGTGAATCCTCCGGCCATGCCGCGGGCCACGATCGTGATCTTGAAGACCGGGTCGGCCTCGGGCAGCCGGTTGGCCACCAGTGCGTGACCGGCCTCGTGATAGGCGATGATCTCCTTCTCGCGAGGAGAGATCACGCGGCTCTTGCGCTCCGGGCCAGCGATCACGCGGTCGACTGCCTCGTTGAACTCCTCCATGGAGATCTTCTTCTTGTTGCGCCGGGCGGCCAGAATTGCGGCTTCGTTGACGAGGTTCGCCAGATCG
>JBBRGK010000216.1:0-5844 GCA_038240805.1 Dehalococcoidia bacterium
AGCCGGGCGCCCATCAAAAGCACCACGTCCGCGTTCTGCAGCGCGAACGTCCGCGCCGAGGCCACCGAGAGCGGGTGATCGTCCGGTACGACGCCTTTGCCCATCGGCGAGGCGAGGAAAGGCAGCTGCGTCTTCTCGAGGAACTCCTTGACCTCATCCTCTGCTCGCGACCATGCCATGCCTTTGCCGACGATGACCAGCGGACGCTCGGCGCCGCGAAGCACTTCGAGGGCGCTTTCAATCGAGTCGGGCGTCGCCTGGGTGCGCGGCGGCGGGGGCACGCGCTGGGCTTCCCACGCCTCTTCCTCGTCGCACTTGCCCGTGATGATGTCACCGGGAAGGTCGAGGTACGCGGCCCCAGGCCGGCCGTACATCGACGTGCGCACTGCCTGCTCGATGTAGTACGGAATGCGGTCGACCCGATCGACCTGGTGGACGTACTTGCAGAACGGCCGCGCCGCTTCGATCTGAGGCGCCTCCTGGAAGGAGCCCATGCCGTTCTGAGAGATATCCGGTGCGCCGCCGAGCAGCAACATCGGCCAGCAGTTGCTCCATGCGTTGGCGAGCCCGGCAATTGCGTGGATCATGCCAGGGCCGGACACCACCAGGCAGGCCTGGGGCCGGCCAAGCAGGTATCCAGCTGCCTGGGTCGCGTACGAGGCGGCCTGCTCGTTACGCATGCCGTAAAACTTGATCCCCTCACGCTGACAGGCGCCGGCGATCTGCGCCACAGGAATGCCGATGATTCCAAAGACGTGCTCAACGCCCTGCTTCTTTAACTCTCGCGCAATGAGCCGTGCGCCATCGATCTCAGCCATGGTCTGGTCCTCCGCTCTATCCCGATTCCGCGACTGGTTCGCGGTCTGCATAACGCGTCAACATCCGGCCAACGGATGCGCTACGGGTCGAACGGTAACAGAGCGTCTATTCCGGATGCAAGGCAGCTATCGTGCGCAACGTCCGTCCGCCCGTTTAAACGAACGAACAGGTGTGGGTCAGCGCTTCGGTGAGGCGGCGCAGGTATTCTCCCTGCGGGATCTCGGTGGCGCCGAGCGTTGCAAGATGCTCAGTCATAAATTGGGCGTCAAGCAGGACGAAGCCACGCTCGCGCAGCCGCCGGCAGAGCACCAGGAACGCGATCTTCGAGGCATCGGTGACGCGGCTGAACATGGACTCGCCCATGAAAGCACCGCCCAGGGCGATGCCGTAGAGCCCGCCTGCCAGCTCGCCATCGCGGTATGACTCGACACTATGCGCGATGCCGGCGCGGTGCAGTTCCGTGTAGACAGTGATGATCTCATCCGAGATCCAGGTTTCAGCCCGGCCAGCGCAGGCTCTGATCGTGGCAGGGAAGTCGTGATCGATTCGCACGTCGAATACGCCCCGACGAAACGTCCGCGCCAGCGAGTGCGCGATGTGTTCTTCGCCAGGAACAAAGATTCCGCGATCGTGCGGCTCATACCAGCGCACAGCGCCGTCGTGCGCGTCCGCCATCGGGAACCAGCCGCGACAGTAGGCGGCGACCACCATCTCCGGTGTCAGTGAATGCCGTGCTGACCTGCTGCCTGCCATGCGCCCAGTGTAAGCCTGCCACGTTGCCGGCTCTCGGCTTTAGGGGGAAGCGGCGCCAGGCAACACGAGCGGGCAGTCGCGCAGGGGATGCTTGAGCACTGTGATTGGATGCTCGAAAACATCCGTGAGCAGCGCCTCTGTGAGCACCTCGGTCGGAGTGCCACAGGCTACCAGTCTGCCGTGGCTAAGCACGGCCAGCCGGTGGGCATAGCCAGCGGCGAGGTTGAGGTCGTGGACGACGGCCAGCACCGTCCCTCCGGCAAGGGCGCACTCGCGGGCGATCTGCATCACCAGCTCCTGGTGCCGGATATCGAGCGATGCGGTTGGCTCGTCGAGCAGCAGCACCGGCGCCTCCTGCGCGAGCACCCGCGCCAGTGTGACCCGTTGTTGCTCGCCGGTCGAGAGCGTGGGGTAGATGCGGCCAGACAGTGGTCCGGAATCGGTGCGCCCCATGCACTCGCGCACGACCTCGTAGTCACGCTCGCTTTCGCCGCGACGAGAGCCCGCGCTGGGACTGCGCCCCATCAGCACCACTTCGAAGGCCGTGAAGGCGAACTGCAGCAACGTCTGCTGCGGCATCACGGCACGGTGCAGCGCCAGATCACGCGTTCCAAAGCTACCAAGAGACTGGCCGTCAAGCAGTACCTCACCGTCTGCCGGCACGAGATCGCCGGAAAGCAGCTTGAGGAGCGTGGACTTGCCGGCGCCGTTGGGGCCAACGATCGCCAGCACCTCGCCTGGCACGGCACAGAGGCTGACACGGTCGAGCAGGGTCGCCTGTCCGACCCGGTAACTGAGGGATCGCGCCTCCAGCGAGGGCATCGAGAGAACTCCAGTGCTGTTCCGCGTCTCAGCGGAGCATCAGCCCCAGCCGCCGTGCTCCCTGCGGGTACGGTGCAGCAGCCAGAGGAAAAACGGACCGCCCACCAGCGCAGTGACCACTCCGAGCGGCAGCTCCAGCGGCAGTGCCACGGTGCGGGCGAACAGGTCCGCGAACATCATCAGGCTCGCGCCGGCCAGGGCGCTCGCGGGCACCAACGTGCGATGGTCGGGGCCTGCGAGCAGCCGGATCATATGCGGAACCACCAGTCCTACGAAGCTGATGATACCGGAGACGGCGACCGCAGCCCCGGTTACCAGCGCCGCCAGTCCAATGAGCAAGGTACGAGACCGCTCAGTGTTTACCCCGAGGTGCCGCGCCTCGCGCTCTCCAAGCACCAGCAGGTTCAGTGTGCGTCCGTATCGCGGCAGGAGAACTGCGCCAGCAGCAATGAACGGCAGAATCGCCAGCACTGAGGTCCATGTTGCGCTGCTGAGACTGCCAAGCGTCCAGAAAACTACCGTCCGTAGCTGGCGTTCGTTAGCGACCGAGATTACCAGCCCGGTGGCAGCGCCCGAGATCGCGTTCAGCGCGATACCGGCGAGGATCAGCGTCACAACCTCTGTGCGGCCGCCGTAGCGGGCGAAACGGTACACCGCGAACGTGGCGACTGTCCCGCCAGCGAAGGCAGCTACCGGCAGTGAGAGCGGTCCCAACACGGTGAAGCCGGCGATGATCGCCACGACCGCACCGAGGGCCGCGCCGCTAGAGACGCCGATAAGTCCCGGCTCGGCGAGTGGATTGCGAAAGACTCCCTGGAGTACGGCGCCGGCCAGCGCCAGGCCGGTGCCGACGAGGCCCGCCATGACGATACGTGGCAGCCGGATCGCCCACAGTACGGCGTCCTGCTGACGGCTAAAGGCAACATCGAGATGAACGCCGGCATGGCGCGCCACGATCGCCAGTGTTTGCACGGGACTGATTCGCACCGCGCCGACGTTGGCACTGACTAGCAACGCCACCAGCAGCAGCGCGGCAAGCGCCGGGAACAACACGCCGGGAGCGATACGGGTTACCCTGAGCGATTGTTCCTGCTGCCGAGCAGGATTCACTTCAATTCCGGGTGCAGCGCCCTGACCAGCTCCATCAGCGCCTGGCCGGCGCGCGGCCCCATGCCGAGGAGGTACTGATCCTCGTAGGCAAGCACTTTCTTCTTCTCACCGGCGGGGGTCTGGGCTATACCGGGAATTTGCAGCAGGCCATCGATCCCGCCCGCACCTTCTAGCGCAGTCGTCGTCGTGAGAATCACGTCCGGCTGTGCGGTCACCAGCGCCTCGGCGGTGATTGGCTTCGATCCATCGATGCCGGCGACGGTAGCTGCATCCACCGCGCCCGCGGCGATGATCATCTCGTTGGAAGGGAAGCCCTTGCCCCAGATCTGCTGCGTGCCAGGCCCGCGCAGGTTGAGGAAAGCAACTTTCGGCTTGCTGGTAGCTGTTGCCGCGAGAGCTTTCGCCGCGTCGATGTCTTTTTGCAGCTTCGCCACCAGCGTCTCGCCCTGAACAGGTACACCGAGCGCGGTGGCGATCAGCCGGATCTTGTCCGGAATCGTCGCAAGCGTCGCCTCATACTTGAAAATCAGCACCGGCACTCCGGCGCCGCGCAGCTGTTCGATCACCGGCGGCGGGCCGGCGTTCTCGTTGCCAATCACCAGCGTCGGCTTCAGCGCCAGGATCGCTTCGGCGTTCAGCGTGCGCTGGTAGCCGATCGAGGGCAGCTTCGACACCTGCGGCGGATACGTGGAGCTGATGTCCACACCGGCGACCTTATCGCCCAGGCCAAGCTCGTACATGATCTCCGTTATCTCGCCGTTCAGCGGGATCACGCGGTCGATGCTGGTGATCGTGACAGTGTGGCCGTCCTTGTCGTTGACCGTCGCCGGCAGTTTTGGCACAGTGGCCGCTGGTGAAGCTGCCGCAGCCGTTGCGCTTCGGGCCGGTGTGGGCGATGCGACGATGGTGCCGGCAGGTGTCGCGACAGCAACCGCACTCGTGGCGGCTGCCGCGGGCGTCGCGGCAACCGAAGCCACCGTTCCCACCGCCGACTTTACAGCGGCGGGTGCGTTGTTGCCGCTGTTGCTGCTGCAGGCTGCCGCGCCCACCAGGAACAGGATGCCGGCGACGCCCACCAGCCGGATTGGCTTTAACGTAAACCGGGACAAGGATATCGCTCCTCTTGCAGGTGATACATGCGCCAAATCATCACTATTTTGTCGTTTCCAGCTATCCGGGTCAAACGAAATGGGTGGTTTTAGGCATATTTGACCGAACGGTATAACGGCCAGCGGCTACTACCCGAACGAATGGGGAGCAGCAGTTCGTTTGGCTCGTGTGTCCGTGTTCTCGATAACTTTACGATTCGAAGCACAGGAAGGCTCTTTCAGATATGAGCCGGACTGGAAACAAAGGGAGCAACCAGAAATGGAAAGCAAATCGATCATTAGCGGCGGACTGCTGTCCGCCTTCTCAGATGAACTCGCGGACGCTGCGGAGCGCGTGCGCGATAGTGTGGTGGAGGTGCGGGCACACGGACACGGCTCCGGGGCCGGCACAATCTGGCGCACTGATGGCACGATCATCACCAATCACCATGTTGCCCCGCGCGACGGGGTAGATGTACGCCTGCGGGACGGCCGCGAATTCTCGGCAGCGGTTATCGCACGCGATGAGGAGAACGATCTCGTGGCGCTGAAGATTTCAGTGTCCGGTCTGACGGCTGCAACTCCAGGCGATGCCGGCCGGCTGCGGCCCGGTGAACTGGTGTTTGCTGTCGGACATCCCTTCGGAGTTCTCGGGGCTATGACCGCAGGGGTGATCAGCGCGGCGCCTTCCAGTGCGGAGCCGGACGGGGACGGCCGCAAGCGTGAGCTAATCCGGGCAGATGTCGTGCTGGGACCCGGCAACTCGGGCGGCCCGCTCGCGGATGCCCGTGGCCACGTCGTCGGCATCAATGCGATGGTGGCCGGCGGCATGGCGCTTGCCGTGCCTGCCCACCTGGTTGAACGGCTGCTCGCCCGCCACGGTGAACGTCGAGCGCTGGGCGTAACGGTGCGTGATGTCGAACTGACACCACCTGCGGCAGCGGCTGCAGGGCTAGCCTCGCGGCGTGCGGCGCTTGTGGTCGGTGTCGCTCCCGGCGGTCCCGCATGGGAGGCGGGCGTCATCGTCGGCGACCTGTTGCTGACGATCGACGGACATCCGCTTGATGGTGCGCAGAGTCTGCTCGCGGCGCTCTCCGGCCACATCGACGATACCGCGCAGCTACAATCGATGCGCGGCGTCGCTCTCCGGGAGATCGAGGTGCAGCTGGTAGCAGCGGAGGCACTGCAGGCCGCGTAGGCATGGACTAATCACGCCAAGGTGACGCCGCACAGAAAGGCCGGGCTACTCGAG
>JBBRGK010000217.1:0-5835 GCA_038240805.1 Dehalococcoidia bacterium
AACAGGCAGGTTACGTTTATGTCGCGCTCGACCTGACCGGCTATCGCAGCGGCAGCCTCAACGAAACTATTCCGCTTACCGTCCTCAACCGCTAGTCATCGAGGAGCCCGCGCCCCGGCTGATGTACTCCTGCGGCAAGCCGCCTATACTCTCGGCATGGTTGCAATTGCAGGCGTAGATGTCGGTGGCACGTTCACCGACTTTTTCTTCTGGCACGACGGACGGTTACAGGTGTTCAAGCGTCCCTCGACGCCGGAGGATCCCGCGCGAGGTGTCGTGGACGGCCTCGCCGAAGCCGGATACGCGCCGGTTGAGCTCGTGCACGGCTCGACCGTGGCGACCAATGCATTGCTCCAACGTCGCGGCGCCGTAACCGCACTGGTTACCACGGCGGGCTTTCGTGATGCGATCGTGATCGGCCGGCAGGCGCGCGCCGGTATGTACGATCTTGAGCCGACGAGAGCCGAACCGCTCGTGCCAGCCGAACGCCGCTTCGAAGCGCTGGAGCGGGTCACCGTCGGCGGCGAAGTTCTGCGGTCACTGGACGAATCTGACGTGGAGCGGCTGGCTGATCTGGTGAGTGCCAGTGGCGCAGAAGCTGTCGCCATCTGCCTGCTGTTCAGCTTTTCATACCCGCAGCACGAACAGCGGATCGCGGTCGCCTTGCGACGGCGCGGCCTGTTCGTCTCGGCGTCAATCGACGTTTTGCCCGAGTATCGAGAATACGAGCGCATGAGCACAACCACGGTCAACGCCTACCTATCGCCGGTGATGGGACGCTATCTCATGCGGCTACAAGAGGATCTCGCGCGAACGGGTGTGCGCACGCTTCGGGTAATGCAGAGCGACGGAGGCAGCCTGCCGGCTAAGGTAGCCGGCGATCTGGCGGTCCGGACCATCCTTTCCGGGCCGGCGGGCGGCGTGTCCGGAGCGTTTGCGGCCGGGCTGGATGCCGGCTTCAGCCGCCTGATCACCTTCGACATGGGCGGAACCTCTACCGATGTCTCAGTGTGCCCGGATCGCATCCTTTATCGCACCGACCTCACAATCGAGGGCTTGCCGGTGCGCACGCCAGCCGTGGACATTCATACGGTCGGTGCCGGGGGCGGCTCAATCGCGGCAATCGATGCGGGCGGGGCGCTGCGCGTTGGACCGCAGAGCGCCGGCGCCGACCCTGGTCCGGCATGTTACGGCAAGGGTGGGTCTGCGACGGTCACGGATGCACAGTTGGTGCTCGGTCGGCTGCAGCCGCTTTCGTTCCTGGGCGGGCGGATGCGCATCGATGAGCGCGCTGCTGTCGCAGCAATCGGCCGGATTGCGGGCGGGTCGGGAAGAACATTTGTCGAACAGTTCGCGGCCGCAATCGTCCGAGTTGCCAACGCCAACATGGAGCGTGCGATTCGGGTTATCTCAGTTGAACGCGGCCACGATCCGCGAACGTTCTCACTGCTTGCTTTCGGCGGTGCCGGTCCCCTCCACGGGTGCGATCTCGCCGAAGCGCTGCGAATCCCCCGCGTGATCGTGCCGCCATTTCCGGGAGTACTTTCGGCTTACGGTATGGTCGTCGCTGACGTCACCCGCGATTATGTCACGCCGATCCTGAGGCGGGTCGATGGCGGTCCTGAACTTCCGGATTTCATCAAAGCTGCCTATGCCACCATGGAGCAGACCGGCAGAGATGCGATGGCGGCCTCTGGCCACCACGCGAGCGCGAGCGGCGTCGAAAAGAGCCTTGATCTGCGTTATTCCGGACAGTCGTACGAGGTCGAAGTCCCGATCACGTCCGATGCCCCGTCAGACTGGCTTGCCCTGTTTCACATCGCGCACGCGGCGCGGTACGGCCACGGACACCCCGATCGGCTGGTGGAAGTAGTCAATGCGCGGCTCCGCTTACGGGTGCCCGGGCAGCGCGTTCAGATCAGCGGGCGCAAGCGCTCCGCAGCCCCCGTACCAGTCGCGGCTGCATCCATCTGGTTCGGCCGCCGCCGTTCAACACCCATTTTTCGGCGAGAAGACTTCAGCGAGGGAACGCGAATCGATGGCCCGGCGGTCATCGTGCAGATGGACACCACCACGGTGCTCAACCCTGGTTGGAGGTTGAACGTCGACGGGACCGGCAACCTGATTATGGAGGTGCGAACGTGACGCGCCGCGACGATCCTGCCGAAATCGCGATTTTCAACGCACTTCTTGCTTCCGTTGCTGAAGAGATGGGCGTGACTCTGGGGCGAACGGCGCATTCGCCCAACATCAAGGAGCGACGTGACTACTCGTGCGCGGTTTTCAGTCCGAGCGGCGACCTGGTCGCTCAGGCCGCCCACATCCCCGTGCACCTGGGCGCGATGCCGACCTCTATCCGTGCAGTGCGGTCACTGGAACCGTTCCGGCCCGGCGACGTCGCTATCGTGAACGACCCGTACCTGGGTGGGACGCATTTGCCCGATGTCACGCTGGCGAGCCCCGTGTTCACCAAACGGCGGCTGGTGGGATTTGTCGCCAGCCGGGCCCACCACGCCGACATTGGCGGCATGGCGCCGGGATCGATGCCGGTCGCAAGGGAGTTGTGGCAGGAGGGTGTGATCATCCCTCCGCTTCGCCTTGTGGAGGCGGGGAAACTCAACGAGTCGCTCTATCGCTTGATATTGCGAAACGTCCGGTCTCCCGAGCAGAGCCGCGGGGACTTTGATGCGCAACTTGCGGCAAACCGCACCGGTGAACGCCGCCTTCTGGAGCTTGTCGAGCGCCACGGACCCGCGAAAATCGGGCGACAGATGGAGCTGTTGCTCGACTATGCAGAGCGAATGACGCGCGCCGCGCTACGCGATGTTCCGGCGGGCGTCTACAGTTTTGAAGATGCGCTCGACAACGATGGTGAAACCGACGACGTTGTACCGATCCGCGTCGCGCTCACGATCGGTGAGGGCACAATGCACTGTGATTTCACCGGAACGGCACCCGAGCGGCCGGCATCGGTGAACGCGGTTGCTTCCGTTACCCGCTCGGCCGTCTACTACTGCGTCCGTTGTCTGCTGGACGACTCAGTGCCCTCGAACGAAGGCTGTTTTCGCCCGGTGAGCTTTACACTGCCGGAACGCAGCCTCGTCAATGCAAGCCCTCCGCACGCGGTAAGCGCCGGCAATGTGGAGACATCACAACGCATCACCGATGTTGTCCTCGGCGCCCTTGCGCTCGCCCTGCCGGGTCGGGTGCCCGCCGCCAGCAGTGGCACGATGAACAACCTGACGATTGGCGGCTGGGACAGCGCACGCGAAACCGCGTTTTCCTATTACGAGACGATCGCAGGCGGCGCGGGCGGCGGCCCCTTGCGGTCCGGTCTGTCCGGAGTACACACCCACATGACCAACACACTTAACACACCGGTTGAGGCACTGGAAATGGCATATCCGTTCCGGATCACCGAGTACAGCCTGCGTCCGGGCACCGGCGGGGCCGGCATGCACGCGGGTGGTGATGGTGTGCGGCGTACATATGAATTTTTAGCGCCCGCGACGTGTACATTAATGACAGATCGGCGCCGCACCGCGCCATACGGGCTTCAGGGAGGCCAATCTGGAGCATGTGGCATCAACACGCTGATTCGAAAGGGCGGGGAGCGTTTGCAGTTGCCGCCGAAGATTACCCTCCTGGTTAACCCCGGTGACCGGCTCGAAATCGACAGTCCCGGTGGTGGCGGCTGGGGTGCAACACAGCGATCAAACGAGACAACCTGACAAGCGCGGGGTGGATTGGTAGAGTAGTAGCAGGCGACCAGGGTGCGGAGGCCGCAGCATGGCGGATAAGTTCGAGCGCGAAATCGACGAAATCCTGAGCAAGATTCACGACTTCCCCCAGCGGCCCCCTGCTGCCCGGCGGGCAGGGAACCGGCTGGCACTGCGGATCACGGGATTACAGCGCAACCTCGCGGTCCGGCTGTCACGGATCAGCGTCTCCCAGGTGATGTTGACCGCAATGGGACTGATGGTTTTTTCTTACTTTTTCAAAGCGGCGCTCGGCGAACTGTGGGTCTACGGTCTCATTCTCGGATTGATCCTGTTCTTCACCGCCTTCGCTCTATCCCTTCGTCCGGGAGGAGGCTCCCGCCGCTCTGAGCCGTATTTTCGCGGACAACCCCGTAGCTACTACACCGCCGGCAATGGCGCGGCCCTGTTGGATCGAATAAAGGCGTGGTGGCGGCAGCAGCGGCGCGGTCGTCGTTAACACACGTTGGTGGGCCTTCCGTGCTGATTGCACCTGCCATATGATGCCGAAACCGGGAATGGTCCGGAACGAGGCCCATTTGATGCGCCCTGGTTCGCTGTTGCTGTCTATCTCCCTGGCACTCGCCTGTGCGATGTTAGTTGCTGCATGCGGAAAGTCGAGCGGCGGCACAAACTCTCCCCTCACCCTCAAGGAGTTGCACGACCCAAAGCTTGCTGCAACCGCCTCTCTATCGGGCACACCCGCTGCGCCGCTGCCTGCAAACGCCGGCGCCGCGACTGCGGGAGGCGTTGGAAGCGCGACAACCCCCGACACCTATGTCGTCAAGCCGGGAGACACCCTCGGAGCGATAGCGCTGGCATTGGGCGTTACTGTTGACGACATTGTGCGGGTAAACCCTGGCATCGACCCGGCTGTGCTCAAGGTAGGGCAGCAGTTGAAAGTGCCAAAACCGGGCGCAGCCGCCCCGACTCCCGCTCCATCCAGCGCGCCTGGGGGCGTCCCGCCACTTGGCACCGTTGGACCAGGAGCCACTGTGCGCCCCGGTGCGCAGGTTCCACCGACCGGCGGAGCACCGCCAGGGTCGGCTCCTCCCGGCAGCAGTGCGCCGGTAGCGGGCGCCAGTGCAGTTGCACAGCCTGCCGCAAGCGCCGTCGCCGCGGGCGGAGCCGCCACCCAGTACACGGTCAAGTCCGGCGACACCGGCTGTGGAATCGCGATCCAGTTTGGGATCGGACTGCAGGAGCTGGCTGATGCCAACGGATTGACGAAGGAACAGATTGCTCGGCTCTCGGTCGGCCAGCTGCTCAAGATCCCTCCCCGCTCGGGGAAACGCGACTGTTAGCCAGTGCAACGTGTGAGCGAGACGGCCGTATGGGTGCGTGTCGCAGTCAGAGCCGTTCAGGAAAGGCAACGAATGTCATTTCAGGAGAAACTAGACGAGCTGCGTCAGATGACCGAGCAGGGGCAGCTGGGTGGCGGCCAGGCGCGCATTGATTCACAACACAAGCGGGGCAAGCTGACCGCCCGCGAGCGTATCGCGGTCCTGCTTGACGAGGGTACGTTCGAGGAACTGGACGCACTGGTCACGCACCGGACCTCCTACTTCGGTCTCGCAGATCAGAAGATCCTGGGCGATTCCGTCGTGACGGGCTACGGCAAAGTTGACGGCAGACCTGTTTATGTCTTCTCGCAAGACTTCACCGTGTTCGGAGGCTCACTCTCCGAGGTTGCCGGCGAGAAGATCACGAAGGTACAGGAGCTGGCGTTGAAGAACGGTGCCCCGATTATCGGTCTCAATGACGGCGGCGGCGCCCGTATCCAGGAAGGCGTCGAGAGCCTGCGCGGCTATGGCGAAATCTTCACCAACAACACCCTTGCCTCCGGAGTCATTCCTCAGATCAGCGTCATCCTGGGTCCGGCGGCCGGCGGCGCCGTCTACTCGCCGGCGATCACGGACTTCATTTTCATGACCGGGGCTGCCCAGATGTACATCACCGGGCCGGATGTCGTGAAAGCCGTTACCGGCGAAGAGGTGACGCACCAGCAGCTCGGCGGAGCCGAGATCCACGCCACCCGCAGCGGTGTCGCGCACTTCATGGTCGAAGGTGACGAGGC
>JBBRGK010000218.1:0-5835 GCA_038240805.1 Dehalococcoidia bacterium
AACGTCGATCCGTGCCCCGGCTCGCTCACCAGCGTCACGTCGCCACCCATCAGGCGACAGAACTCTCGCGTCAGCGCCAGCCCCAGACCCGTACCGCCGTAGCGGCTGCTGGTGCTCGACTCAGCCTGGGAGAAGGCTTCGAACAGCTTCGCCTGCTGCTCTTCAGTCATGCCGATGCCAGTGTCCGAGACGGCAAACAGTAGCCAGTCGCCATCTGCTGCCTGCGTTCGCCGCACGTCCAGGATGATCGTGCCCGCCTCAGTGAATTTGGCGGCGTTGCTGAGCAAGTTCAAGAGGCACTGCCGCACCTTCGTGTGATCGGCATTCATCGCACCCAGACCCGCGCCCGCCTCCAGCACAAATCGGTTGCTGTTCTGCTCCACCAGCGGGCGAACGACCGCCTCCACCTCCGCAAGCACGTCCTGCACCGAGAACTCTTCCAGGTAGAGTTCCATGCGGCCCGCTTCGATCTTGGAGAGGTCAAGAATGTTGTTGATCAGCCCCAGCAGGTGCTTGCCGGAGCTGTTGATCTTGCCGAGGTCGGAGACAAACGACTCTGCACCCTGTTCCTCTGCCTCTTCGGCAAGCATCTCGCTGTAACCGATGATCGCGTTCAGCGGTGTGCGCAGCTCGTGGGACATGTTGGCGACGAAGGCGCTCTTGTGCTGGGTCGCCTCAGCCAGCTGCTGATTCAGGTCCTCCAGTTCCCGGCTCTTCGTCCCCAGCTCGCTGAAGAGGCGGGCGTTCTCGATCGCGATCACCGCCTGATCGGCAAAGGTCTCGAAGAGCGCGACCTCGGCCTCGCTGTAAGGCTGCGGTCCACGCCGAATCGTGCTCAGCACGCCGATGGCAACGCCCTCCCGCAGCAGCGGCACGAGGACAGTGCTGTGATTGCCGATCTCCGACACGCGCTGCGAGATACCAGGAAATTCCGCCGGGTCAGCCGCAGCGGCGTCGGGAATGTCGATCGTCCGGCCCTCAACGAAGGCTCGCCCGGGCGGCCGTTCCCGATCGATCGGTATCGCCCGGCTGGTCGGCGGTATGGCGTCTCCCCAGTCCGACGTGCCGAACCAGGCGACCGGCTCAAGCAGCTCTCCCCGGGGAACGTGGATGGTGCAGCGGTCTGTGTCCGTGAGGCGGGCGCCGCTCTCGACGATCGCCTCGAACACCGGTTGTGCGTCGGTCGGTGTGCTCGCGATGATCCGTAGCACCTCCGCAGTCGCCGCCTGCTGCTCCCGCGCCTCGGCAAGCAGTCCTTCGGCCTGGTCGGCGCGTTGTTGCTGCGCTGCACGCTCCTCGCGCAGCCGCGTATTCTCCGCAAGAAGATCTGCATCCGCTGCCGTCATGCCACGCCTCCGTCTATGTAGCGCAGTGTAGCAACTTGCATTGACTCTCAAGTAACTTCAGACTCTATGCTGGTGTGGCAGCTGCACGCAGCCAGGGAGTCATCGACCATGAACATCGTTTCTGCGCTCGGTGACGCGCTGCACACCGCCTTCGGCATGTTCTGGGAGATCCTCTGGCCGCTCGTGCTCGGCTTTGCGCTCTCGGGTGTGATCCAGGCGGTCGTCTCGCATGAAGCGATGGGCCGGCTGCTCGGGCGCACCTCGGGAAGGAGCCTGGCGCTTGCGACCGGGTTCGGGGTCGCATCCAGCTCCTGCTCCTACGCAGCTGTCGCACTGGCGCGTTCGATCTTCCGCAAAGGCGCGAGCTTCACCAACGCGATGGTGTTCGAGATCGCCTCAACCAACCTGGTGTTGGAACTCGGCATCATCCTGATCGCGCTGCTTGGCTGGCAGTTCACCGCGGCCGAGTTTGTCGGCGGCATTCTCATGGTGCTGCTAATCGCGCTCATTTTCCGCCTGACCCTGACCCGATCGCTGGTGGAGCAGGCGAAAGCGCAGGCCGAGCGAGACGTGGCGGGGCGCATGGAAGGCCACGCCGGCATGGACATGAGCCTCAGCGGCGGCTCGGTCTGGTCACGGCTGGGCAGTGGACGCGGCTTCACCGCCGTCAGCCACTTCTTTGTGATGGACTGGGCCTCGCTCTGGCAGGACATCATCATCGGCCTGCTGATCGCCGGCGCCCTTGCGGCGTGGGTGCCAGATCGGTTCTGGCAGAGCTTCTTCCTCACCGCTCACCCGACGCTGGCCAAAATCGAGGGCCCGCTCGTTGGTCCGCTGGTCGCTGTCTTCAGCTTCGTCTGCTCGGTCGGCAACGTCCCGCTGGCGGCGGTGCTGTGGAGAGGCGGGATCAGCTTTGGCGGCGTGGTCAGCTTTATTTTCGCGGACCTGATCGTGCTGCCCGTGCTCGACATCTACCGCAAGTACTACGGCTGGAAAGTGATGGCCTACATCCTACTCACGTTCTACATCACGATGGCGGTGGCCGGATATGTGGTTGAGGTGCTGTTTGGGGCGCTCGGCATCATCCCCACCGACCGCTCGGTGGCACGAATCGGTGAGGGAATTAGCTTCAACTACACCAGCGTGCTGAACATCATCTTTCTCGCCGTTGCGGCCGTTCTCGTCTGGCGCTTTCTTCGCACCGGTGGCCCGGCGATGCTGAGGATGATGAGCAAGCCGATGGCGGCAATGGACCACGGCGGCGATCCTGGCATGCAGATGCCCGGCATGGACCACGGCGCTGGTTCCGGCATGACCGATACGCAGGAACACAGCCATGCGACGATGGCCGGCGCTGCCGATGACAACTCGCCGGCAGGCACCGTGACAGACCCGGTGTGCGGCATGCGGTTCGATCCGCGCCAGGCCGCAGGGTCGAGTCAGCATGACGGGCAGACCTATTACTTCTGCTCGACCGGCGACAAGGCGGCATTTGATCGCGAGCCGGAGCGATATAGTCAGGCGGGCCGCGCCGGGTCATGAACACCTTGAACCGACGCAAAGGTGAGGAGCGCAACAAACACTTTTCCCGTGTGCCAGCCGCGTATCTCATATGTAGAAGTACGCTCGTGCGGGGCACCTTTTCGTCCTGTGCAGCAATTGGGCAATCTGTGTGTGTTCACCAGGGTCAACGGGCACCCCGTTAGCGACGCCTGGCGATACAGAGGCCGTACCCGGTGAGGTTGGCCTGCATCAGCGACCGCCACAGTTCGCCGGGCGCTTTCTGACGGGCCAACTCGTCGGCTCCATACCGAACCGTAAAGTCTTCTTCCCAAACAGCCTGGTCGGCCGGCGGCGGTGGCCGCTGACGCATAACTTCTGCGGTTCGGTCCTCGGCTATAAGCACGTCAAAGTCGCTTTCATCCAGCGAACGGACCCATTCCGCGATGCGCAGCAGTGACGGGAAGCTCCAGAGGGCGGCAAGCTCGGCCGACTGCGCCGCGCTGAGGCTTGAGCGTGCTATCCAGTCCGTGAACGCAAACAGCGCACCGGGGCGCAGGACGCGGGCGACTTCGGCGACAACCGCGGACTTGTCCATATGACAGAGGGCGTCCTGGCTCCAGGCCGCATCACAGGACGCCGGCGCCAGTGGCAATCGTTCCGTTCGTGCAAGGATGAGCGGGCAACGCCAGGCCATGCCTTCGGCCCGATGGGTACCCAGGGCCCGCTCATGCATGCCGGGGTTTGCATCGATGCACAGTACCGTCACGGCAAAACGACGGGCAAGGTAGCGAGCCGGCCCGCCCAGTGCCGAGGCGATGTCCAGCACCCGGCCACCCATCGGGAAGCCGAGAGACACCGCCTTTGTCGCGAGCGCGACCGTCGCATCCTCACCACCGGGGTGCAGATGCGTGCCAACCGAGCGCAAGGCCCATACGATACTCGGGTCGTCATAAACGTCGGCGATATCTCGGACCGGTTGACCCGGTGACCTGGCCGCTTCGTTGCTCGCCACTGTGTTAGTTCTCCTGCGGTTTCATTGCCCGGAAGAGCAGCACAATCGCCTGGGCTGCGCCCGTGCGGGCGTTGCGGAAGCGGTCGCAGAGCTGGACCGGCGCAAAGCCGGCGGCGGATACCATGGCCAGAAGGGACCCTTCTGGTTCGGCGCCACCGATTCAGCGGAACCAATCGTCCAGGGTGTGACCCTCACCTTCGGGTAATGGTCCGGAGAGGGCAATCTCTGCGGTGACCAACCGACCGCCCGGTCGTAACACCCGCAAGACTTCGGCCAGCAGTGCATCCTTGTCCGGGTTCAGGTTGAAGATGCCGTTGACGATCACCACATCGGCGGTCGCGTCATCAACCGGCAGGCTGGTGCCATCGGTAAGGCGGATATCGACCGTTGCCGCCCCGGCTGCGCTCGCCGCTGCCCGCGCTCGAGCGACCATCTCCGGGGCGAAATCGAGGCCAATAACGCACCCCTTCGGGCCGACCAGGCGGGCAGCGTACAGGCTATCGAGCCCGGCGCCGCAACCCAGGTCGACCACGGTTTCACCGGGGGCAAGCTCGGCCTGCGCTATCGGGCAGGCAACACCAGCGAAGGCGTCTGCCGCATCCGGCGCCAGGCTGTTCAAAAGCTCGACGGGATAGCCAACCGCCTCAGCGAACTGGCGACCGACAGGGAACGTGAACCCTTGCTCCGGCGTGCTCGCAACCTGACCGTATCGGTCACGTACAGCCGCCTGCACGGCAGCAGCGGTCATGCCTTCTGGTAGCTGGGACATGTGTTTGGCGCTCCTTACGTTGTCGCTGGCTTGCGTGCCCGGACGGTGACGCCGCGTGTCTCGAACTCCGCCGCGTCCGACTCGTGCTTGCTGCCGGAGAAGACGTCCACCTCGTGGGAGAGCACGATGTCGGTGAAGCCCACCATAGCCAGGAGCTGCCGCCACTCTGCCTCCAGCAGAGCACCGGCAATTCAGCCGCTCCACAGCTCAATGTCGTCTTTGGCCTCCGGAGGCACCGGCGTGTGGACGAGGATGTCACCGACCTGGATGCGCCCTCCGGGTTTAAGCACGCGGTACAACTCACGCAGCACCTGCTGCTTGTCCGGGCAGAGGTTGATAACGCCATTGCTTATCACCACATCGGCGATCTGGTCGGGCACGGGAAGCGCCTCAGCGTAGCCTTCCCGCACCGAGATGTTGCTCAGGGCGAGACTGGCCGCGCTCTGCACGAGTTTCTCGCGCATCTCGGGCGTCATGTCGACGGCAATCACCTGCCCGGCCGGTCCCACCTGCTGGGCCGCAATCAGCGTGTCAAAGCCGGCGCCGGCGCCGACGTCCACGACCGTCTCACCAGGTGCAAGGGCGCCGAAGAGAAAGGGGTTGCCCGTGCCGGCGAACGAGTCGACGGTGCCGGCTGGCAGTCCATCGACGACGGCGTCCGCGTAGCCCAGCATCTGTGCCAGCGGCCGGCCGGTGTGGAAATGGAAGCCGGCCTCCGGGTGCACGGCGACATCGCGGTACTTTGCCTGGATCTGGCGGCGGAGCACCTCGCGGTTAACGCTCGCCACTCCAACCTCTACCGTCATCATCGACTCCTTCTGCTCACGGCCTGACGCGCAACGCGCTGTCCGCAGCATCGGTGGATCAGTTCAAATCGTCAAGCGATAACTTGAGCAATTGTACGGCCCAGCTGCAGACCGTATGCTCGTGCCATGAGTCACCGTGCCTTCAAGAACCAGGTGTATGCGCAGTTCGCCCGTGTCGGCAGTGCGCTTGGTAGTCAGAAGCGACTGGAGCTTTTGGATCTGCTCGCCCAGGCGCCGCGACACGTCGAGGCTCTCGCAAGCGAGACCGAGATGTCGATTGCTAACGTCTCCCAGCATCTGCAGACGTTGCGCCATGCTCGCCTGGTAGAAACCGAGCGCGTTGGCACCAGAGTGCACTACCGGTTGGCAAGCGAGGACGTGCTTCGCCTCTGGCTCGGT
>JBBRGK010000219.1:0-5810 GCA_038240805.1 Dehalococcoidia bacterium
GGGCGCGATTGCTTTCACGGAAATTGCTGCGCGTCGGAGATACCAGGCAGATCTTGGCCGCACGACCAGACCGACTCAAATCATCGGTGACACCGGCGGGCACTTCGCCTGACCAATGACCGTCTGTAGTGCCTGATGGCGCCACGCCCTTACAGAGGGCCTCTGGTAGGACACCTCGCCAAATGATGGTATCCACAGCCAGGCAGCTCGCCTGACCCATGACCTCCTGCAATCGCCCAAGGCAATCGGTTCGATGGCGGGGATGTCGCCGGCGGGGACGTCCATGCTAACCGAGCGTAGGGGCAAAGCTGCTGGTCACGGGCTCGTTCCCGGTTCCGGAGATCGACCTCAAGGCGCCTACACGCCGACGGAAGCGCGATGCGGGCTGACGATCCTCAACCATTCGGCTTATCAGTCGAGATCCCCCGGCTTCATACCGGCGGCGCGGAGGAACTGGCGGATCTGGGAGGCGTGCTCAATGAGGTGGAGGGGCCCGTCGCCGACGATCACTCCGAAGGGCGTGCCGCAGTATCGATGTCGGTCGGGGAGTGGCCGAGCAGCGAGGTCCACGGTGAGGGCATCGAGGGTCTGGCGCACGCGGTCTCGACACCAGTCGATGTAGCCGAGCAGCTCAGACTTGGTGAACACGCGGGTCGGGTCGGCGAACCGCAGGAACTCGCCGATCGGTGGTGGTGGGTCCCAACGCTCGAACTCACCCGTGAGGTCGTAGTCGAGGCAGACCAGGGCGTGGTGACCGAGGATCCACGGAGCTGACCCCCGCAATCCCCCGTCATCGTGCGGACCGGTGGGCGCCTCGTCCGGCCACAAGTCCGTCTCCCAAAGGTGGTCGGGACAGTCGACTAGCGCTGCCTCCATCTGCCGGAAGGCCCGGTCGTAGTTGCGCACCAGGCTCTGCACAAAGACGCTCGTCATTGGTTGTCAGGGGCGCGGTGCCACAAGGCGGGCCCGGTTCCCCATCCTCATTTCCATCCAGCGACTGCCTTCGACCGACGCCCCACAAGCCGTTGCCGAAGCGGGCCGCGCTGGGGCTCCCAGGTGACGGTCATGGAATCATCGTACATGGTTCGTCAGCAGGCCATGCTGGATGGTCAGGCGAGCTGCCTGTCGGTGGACACCACCACCTGGCCTGGAGCGGCTCAGTCGACGTCGGCTGGAGCGGCGCCGAAGACTACTCGCCGTGCATCGCGGAAAGCAAAGGCTTACCGGTGCAGGTCTGCCTTGATCGCGCTGGCGGCACGGAGCGCCAGCGCGGCGATCGTCAGCGACGGGTTGGAGCAGCCCGCGCTGGGGAAGACGCCGCTGCCGAGCAGGAAAAGGTTGGCGTGGTCGTGAGAGCGCTGGTTGGCATCGACGACCGATGTTTTCGGGTCAGTGCCCATGCGGTAGGTGCCCATGATGTGGCCTGCGCCCTGGAACCCATCCACGACTGTTACTTCGGTCGCGTTCAGTGCCTGGTAGATCTGCTGGTGGGTTTGCTTCGCCGCAGCCATGCCGTCCAGCGTGTACTGGTCCACTTTGTAGTTGATCACCGGCCGCGGGATACCGATCGCATCGTTCTGGTCGGGTGAGACGGTGACTCGGTTATCGGGATCGGGCAACTGCTCCACCAGGCTTGCCATGCGGATGTGGCGCGAGGCGCGGTCGTTGACCATCTGCGCCAGTTGTGGCCCCAGCAGCCCCTGCTTCGTCACCAGACCGGCGGCGATCTGGGTCATGTCACCGACCGGCCACGACCAGCCATCGTTGCCGATCTCGATCCGGAAAGCGCCGCGCGTCCTGCGGAAGTCGCCATCCCTCAGGTTCTCGATCCCGGAGGTGGAAAGCGGCCCTCGGTACGGATACACGGGCTGAGCTGTGAGTGCATAACTGAGCAGGGTTGGGTGGTCCATCAGGTTGCGCCCAACCTGGCCGGAGGAGTTCGCCACGCCGTTGGGCAGTGCGGCCGTGCGTGACATCAGCAGCAGCTTCGGCGTCTCGATCGCGTGGGCCGCGATCACGTAGACCGTGGCGGTGGCGCTTTCCTGCGTGCCGTCCGGCCGCTTGAAACGGATGCCGCTGACTTTGCCGGCGCTGTTCACATCCACGGCGTAGGCGATCGCCTGGTCGAGGATCTGGGCGCCCGACTGCTTCGCTTTTTCGGTGTGCACCGTGGCGTCGTACTTGGCCTGAATCGGGCAGAGTGGGATGCAGTTGTGATTGCCGCAGCAGGGCGGCCGGTTCTGGTAGATGGTTGAATTGCGTGCTGCCGGCGTGGTGGCAACGACGAGCCCCAGGCCTGTGACCGCCGCCGCAACCTGTTGATCGAGGTAGCTTTTCGAGATCGGCGGCTGTGGGTAAGGCGTGCTACGTTTGACGCCGAGGTCCTCCGCGTTGTCGCCTGCGACGCCAAGCTCTTTCTCTGCCTGGCCGTACCAGGGTTCCAGGTCGTTGTAGGAGACGGGCCAATCGGCGCCGACACCGTAGGCGGACTTCACCTTGAAGTCGTTCGGCACCAGCCGGAAAGATGACCCCAGCCAGTGCCAGGTGGTGCCGCCTACCTGCCGTTCGTAGTTGCTTTTGAACAGGTCCGGACCCTGCTGGATCAGGTAATTCTTCGGATCGATCGTCGATGGCTTCGGCGCATAAGGCACCTGCGGATACGGACCGTCTGGCAGCCCCTTGCTGTCGTTGCCGAGCTGCTGAAACGTTTGCAGCGCGGCGGCGCGGTCCCGGTTGGGTCCGGATTCGAGCACCAGCACCTTCGCACCTGCGGCAGCAAGCCGGGCTGCCACCAGCCCGCCGGCGAGGCCCGCTCCGATAATGACCACGTCGGCGTGGTGCTGTGCCATTGATTGGTTCTCCCTTGTTGTGTTCGCGGTAGCACGTGCGGTTGGTGGAGTCGGAGTTGTGTTCGCAGTAGCGGGTGCGGTTGGCGGAGTCAGGCCGCCGGTTTAGCGCTCCAGAAACCGAACACGCCGCCGCAGAGGGCGGGCGCCATGGCGAAATCCAGCGCTTTCCAGCCCAGCGCGCCGTTGTAGGTGATCACGGACGGCGCTTTTCCTGCACCAGTCGCAGCCACCTGGCCGCTGTACCAGTTCGTAGCAATGGCGTCGGCGGTAATCCTCTCTGCGGGCGGTGTGAGCACACCTTTCGCCGTTAGATCCGCGAAGCTCGGAGCTGTGCCACTGCCGCCCACAGGAATGCCGGCAGCCACGGCAAGCTGAACCACCGTCATCCCGCCGGCCGGAGGCGTTTGCAATGCGGTGAGAAAACCCTGCGCTGCTCCGGGATCGAGCACGTCGAGCGAGACACCTGTGAGCACCGCCGACAGCGCGATGAACTGGCGCAGCGCCGGGCTGGGAGCCGGAGCAGGCGTGTCAGTGGCGGCCTGACTGGCTCCAGTTGTCGCCGCCGGAGCGGACGTGTTCCGGCTGTTCTTGTTGCTACATGCTGCGAGCAGGGCGACCGCTGCCGAGGCGGCGCCACCGAGCAGGAAGTGACGTCGTGTCAGCGACGCCTCGCGCAGCGATGTTCCGCGCTCAGCCCTGGAAGGTTCGTGCCGCACTCAGTTCTCCTTCTTCTCATCCGCGCCGGTATCTTCCTCGGGTTTTCAGTATGACAGGATTGAGCCAGCGTGTGACAGCACCATTGCAGACACTGGTATGATGCGGTCTGCATCCAAAAGACATACAGACAACAAGCGAGGTGCCGATGAAGCGGCGCGAGTTCCTGCGCTACGGCGCTATGGGCATGGCGGCGGCGATCGTTCCCGGTTCGCGGGCGATCGCTGGACCAGCACAACGGGCGCAACCCGGCGACATCGTCTCCTGTGCCATCTACCCCTCGATCGGTGTGGCGCGGGTGGGCAACAGCCCGACCGACTACTTCCTCGGTGTCGAGGTTCCTGGCAGCTTTCCGCGTGCCGATGGCGGCTTCAAGGACAGCTCAGGGCGGATGAAACGGCAGGCGGCACGCTTTCGCATCTACGGCCTCGCTGCGGATGGCAGCGTCGTGCGCGAGCTGACCGGCACCGAGGCCGAGATCAGCTGGACGGTCCACCTCGCGAACACGAAGGCCGCCTGGTACAACTTCGATGTCGCGTTTGATATCCCCGGCGCGAAAGGTGACCCGCCGGCCGTCGGTTTCGCTGCCGGGCCGCCGATCGTCTCAACGCGCCGCAACGCCAACTTCACCGGTGCAGACCGTGCTCAGCTTGAGATCGATCCAGGGCCGCGCAGTATCGCCGGAGCAAGCATCAACGCCGATGGCACCGACCGACGCTACGCATTTGACGGCGGGCGCTTCTTCGACAGAGCCGTACCGCTCGGAGAGGTACGCACGGACGCAGCCGGACGCCTGCTGGTGCTGGGCGGATTCGGCAGTTCTGGTTCTGCACTGCCCGGCTTGCAGGCAAACACGTTCGCCAACAACGACCTCTGGCACGACGACATCAGCGATGGTCCGGTCGACGCGACCGTGCGCCTTGGCGGCCGTTCGCTGCCTGTCACCGGCGCCTGGGTCGTGGTGGGGCCGCCCGACTACGGTCCCGGTATCCAGTCGGTCGTCACGATGTACGACGTCGTTTTCGAGGCGGCCACAAAGCTGGCGCCCGAGCTCAAACCGATGCGGCCCTCGTTCACCCGGCAGATCTACCCGCTGTTCGCCCGGCACGTTTCGAACCAGTGGGTGAACGCGGGTTTTGCGGCGGCGTTTGGCTGGGGCTCGGCGGGCGACTTCACGGCGCCCAATACGCTCGCCCGTCTTGCGGACCCGTCGGCGACCAACCGGTTTATCAGGAACGGGGTGCTGCAGCAGTTCCGAAATCCTGCCTTCCTGACCACCGAGGACAACAAGCTACCGCCGTACTACGGCGACGGCATCGCCCTGCCGGCAACGAACCCGCGGCAGTGGATGGCGGTGTTGCCGCTGCAGTATGAATGGCTGCAGCAGTGGGCGGCGGGCGACTTTGAGGCCGATTGGCCCGCGGACGGCCTACGTTTCCCTGCCCGGCTCGAAGATCTGCCGATCGAAGAACAGCCTGGCGCTCTGGACCGCGCCGTTCTGGACGAATGCCTGGGCGGCCCATTCCATCCCGGCTGCGAGATGACCTGGCCGATGCGGCTTCCTTCACTGTACGAGGCTCCGTTTCGGTTGCGGCGGCGAAGCGGGCAAGAACCTGACTGGGGCAGCGCCCTCACCTCGACCATCGTGCTCGCCGACAACGGTCCGCTCAGCGCCAGCGGCCCCGGAGACATCAGCCGCTGGATGGCCGTGCCCTGGCAGACGGATACCTCGAGCTGTCTCTCCGCCTACGTGCCGGGCATCGACACCTATCTGCCAACGTTCTGGCCTGCGCGTGTGCCAAACGATGTTCTCACGATGCAGGACTACCAGGCGATTCTCTCGCCCGCGACAACGCCTGCGCAGAAACAGGCCGCGTTCGCAGAACGGGTCAAGTGGCTGCGCGGTCTGCAGGCTGCCCGCCAGTCGGGCATGGTGATTCCGTTCATCAACACGTTTGTACAGGAGTGGAGCAAGCAGGGCGTCATTACACGACAGCCCGGTCCCGGCGACGGCTCCTTCCCGGACACGCTCTGGGTGGAGACAGGTTTCGCGGGGGAGAACGCGTGAAGCCGGGGGGTCCGCCCGGCGCCGGCTCCGGCATTTCGCATTTTGACGCGATCGTGATCGGCGCTGGCCCGGCCGGATCGGCGGTCGCGCTGGGGCTCTCTCGTGCCGGTCTGCGGGCGCTGATCGTCGATCGGGGCCAGCCGGACCAGATCGAGGGAGACAGGGTTGGCGAGAGCCTG
>JBBRGK010000220.1:0-5807 GCA_038240805.1 Dehalococcoidia bacterium
TGACGAGCTTCTGCAGTTCGCCTTCCAGCAGCTTGCTGACGGGAACACCCGTCCATCGACTGACGACGCCGGCGATATCCTCTTCGTCCACCTCTTCTTTAACCATGCGCAAAGTGCCGACCTCTGCCTCCCGGCCCGCAAGGTCGCGCCCAAGCGCGGGCAGCTCACCGTACTCAAGCCGCGCCGCTGCCTCCCAATCCGCGCGCCGTTTCGCTCCCTCGATTGCAACCTGCAGCTGTTCGATCTGCTCCTTCAGACTGCGGATCGACTGGACGACCTCTTTCTCTCGCAGCCACTGCCCTTTCAGGCCATCAATCTGTTCCTTCAGGTCGCCGAGCTCCTGCTCCAGCGCCGCGAGCCGCTCGCGGCTCACGGCATCGGTTTCTTTCTTCAGCGCCTGGCGTTCGATTTCGAGCTGCATAATCCGCCGCTCGATCTCGTCAAGCTCCTGCGGCATGCTGTCGATCTCCATACGCAGGCGGCTGCCCGCCTCGTCAACGAGATCGATCGCCTTGTCGGGCAGAAAGCGGTCGGCGATATACCGCTGCGAGAGCACCGCCGCTGCCACTAGAGCACTGTCTTTGATGCGCACCCCGTGGTGGACCTCGTAACGCTCTTTCAGGCCGCGAAGAATGCTGATCGTATCCTCAACAGTCGGCTCACCGACCTGCACCGGCTGAAACCGCCGTTCGAGCGCCGCGTCCTTCTCGATGTACTTGCGGTATTCATTGAGCGTCGTGGCGCCGATGCAGTGTAGCTCTCCACGTGCGAGCATCGGCTTGAGCATGTTCGAGGCGTCCATTGCGCCCTCTGCCGCACCCGCGCCCACGACGGTGTGCAGTTCATCGATGAAAAGCACAACCTGTCCCTGCGCTTCGGTCACTTCCTTGAGGACGGCCTTGAGCCGCTCCTCGAATTCGCCCCGGAATTTGGCACCTGCGATCAGTGCGCTCAGGTCGAGCGTGATAATCCGCTTCTCTTTCAGCCCTTCCGGAACATCGCCTCGAATGATCCGTTGCGCCAATCCCTCGACGATCGCGGTTTTCCCGACGCCGGGTTCGCCGATCAGCACAGGATTGTTCTTGGTGCGCCTGGAAAGCACCTGGATCACCCGTCGAATCTCTTCATCGCGACCGATCACCGGATCGAGTTTTCCGCTCCGCGCCAGCGCGGTCAGATCTCGGCCGTATTTCTCCAGCGCCTGGTACTTGCCCTCCGGATTCTGGTCCGTGACCCGCTGATTGCCACGGATCTGGGTCAGCGCCTGGAGCAGCCGCTCGCGACCAAGGCCGAACTGCGCCAGTAGCTTGCCGGCAGCGGTCTGGCGAGCGTCGGCGAGGGCAAGCATCAGATGCTCGGTGCTAATGAAGTCGTCTTTGAGCTGCCGGGCATCCTGGTCTGCTGCGCTGATCACGCGGCTCAACTCGCTCGAAAGCGCCGGCTGAGCGCCGCCATAGACCTTTGGCCGTCGCTGCAGTTCAGACTGCACCGCTGCAAGCACCTGTTGCGGCTCGAGATCTAGCTTCCGAATCAGTTCAGGCACCACCCCACCGTCCTGCCCGATCAGGGCCGCGAGCAGGTGTTCGGGTGCTACTTCGTTGTGGTTATCACGCTCGGCTATCGCCTGGCCCTCGATCAGCGCTTCGCGTGCCTTTTCAGTCAGTCGGTTGATGTTCACCATTGGTCCACCCGTCCTCGCTCTGGAATATCGACCTGTGGGCAGACGCAGTACCTGCCTCATACTTTATGGTAAATCTTGATAGTGCCACTGTCAAGGTTGAACCTGACGCCGAGGCGCTAATGCGGCGATGGGCGCCCCGATCGCCGTTGCCGTAGTACCTTCACCCGTCCCGAAGCGCCTGCTACACTCGTGAGACGGTCAACCCGTCGTCACGCGCCATTGGCGAGTAGAACAGCGGTAGTTCAGCGGACTTTGAATCCGTTAACCCTGGTTCGAATCCAGGCTCGCCAGCCTGCCCGGACAAGGAGCCCTTCATGGCAACCAATGCCATCGCGCCGATTCGCAAACCACTGAGTGAGATCGATTCGCGCGCCTGGGAGCACCCGGCTGACAGGGCCGCGCTCGGCGCGTTAAGAGCGATCCCCGGCTTCGACGACGCGCTCAGGAAAATACTCGGTACCTTCGGCGAACGCGGCGTGCGGCTTGCCTTTCAGGCGGATGCGGTGCACGTCTCTGCGAAACAGTTTCCGCGGCTGCACCGGCTCTGGCTCGGCGTGCACGAGACGCTGGACGCGCCCGAGCAGTACGACCTTTACGTCTCGCAAACGCCGATGGTGAACGCAGGTGCGTTCGGCGTCCAGAAGCCCTGGGTAGTGCTCTTCTCAGGATCGTTACGGCTGCTGCAGGACGACGAGATCGAGACCGTAATGGGACACGAGCTTGGCCACGTTATGAGCGGCCACGCGCTGTATCACACGATGCTGGTGATCCTCATCCAGCTTGCTGCCGCCGGCTCGGGCCTGATCGGTCTGGCGACGATGCCGATCGTGATGGCGTTAAAGGAATGGTTCCGCAAGAGCGAGCTTTCCGCCGACCGGGCCGGCCTGCTCGCGGTGCAACGGCCGGGAGCGGCGATGAGCACGATGATGCGGCTCGCGGGCGGCGGCCTTGCCGACGAGATGGACCTGAACGAGTTCCTTGCCCAGGCAGAAGAGTATCGCAAAAGCGACGGCGTGCTCGATCAAGTGATGAAGGTGTTGAACTCTCTCGGTATGACGCACCCCTTCCTTGTCCTGCGCGCCGCACTGCTGCGTGACTGGATTGAGGAAGGGGCCTACGACCGAATCTTGCGCGGAGAGTACCCGCGCCGCAGCGACGTTAAGCCGTCATGGACGGAGGATCTGGGCGCGGGCGTCCGTCACTATACGGGCAGCATGCAGGATGCCGCCGAACAGGCGGGTGAAACCGTGCGGCGGATGCGTGATGCTCTCGAGCGAGGCCTGAAGGAAAAACCAGGCGGCGAGGCGAGCTAAATCGCCACGCAGGGTGCCGAAGGCCGGGATCGAACCGGCACGACCAGTAACGGTCAACGGTTTTTGAGACCGTCGCGTCTGCCTATTCCGCCACTTCGGCCTGAACGAGCCCCTCGGCTCAACGCGCCAACCAGTCCGCGAGCCATCTCATGGCAGTATATCGGGCAGCTCCAGTGCGTCGCCACCGGGTCAGGCGCTGAAAAGCACCTCCGCAATGCGACGCTGGAAGGCCCGCAGCGTCTGCTCGCTGGTCCGCAGCATCAGGCGCGATCCATCTTCATCGTCAAGTATCAGTTCCCAGAAATCGATCTCGCCCTCGGCATCGGTGCTCGGCGCATGTACTTCACAGTGCTCCAGAAATATCCGCGGGTGGAAGATAAATCCACGCATCTGCGGTAGCTGCGGCTCCCAGGGACCGCCAGGGCGCGCCGAAGGATCCTGTCCGGCGCTGTCGATCGCCCGCAACATCTCCTGCATCGCCGGCTCAGTAGCAGCGACGTGGGCCGACACATCGCCGGAGAACGCTTCGATCTCGAATTCGCGGTCCTCGCCCGGTTCTACGTCGACTTCATCGACTTCGATCCGCACCACATCGAAGCCGAACTCATACGCCATCAGGCCGCTCCCGGCGTTGTTCGGGCACCGCGCACTCCGTCTCGCCGTTACCGAGACTAGCACTGGCCCCGGATGTGGACAAACCCGCCGTCCGCCGAACAAAGCAGCCACCCGCAACTGAAACAAACGAGGAGTCGCCGGCATCGGCGGGGCACTGGGCGTAGTCCACAAGTTCGAGGGCAACCGGCGGCATGATCGCCAGGGCAACGGCGAGCGGACCTAACCCACAGACCCTGTAGCGGTCGTGCGCCCTGGCTGATGCAGCCAGCATGGCGCCTGCCCCGCCGCCGCAGGCAGCAACGAGCGCCATGTCCGCTTCACGAACCTGCTCAAGTTCGCGAGCCTCAAATGCCTGTGGATCGCCGAAAGCGGGACCGACGTGTGCAAGATCGCCCGCCACAACGACGAATGCTCCTTCTGCAACCGCGCTACGAAGCACACCGAGCGCGCGACTCGTCGGTGAATTCGCGCCGGGAGGGCCATCCGTGCTGTAGTCGAGCGCCGGACCGGGCGGACCGCAGAGCACCGGCGTGAGGAGAACAGACTTGCCATTGCGCACGTGATGGAGCCATACCGCGGCCAACTCCGCCGAGTGCTCCGTCCGGTGGTGCAGCTCGTCGGCGTAGGCCGCTTCTTCACCGAACGCAGCTGCAACCGCGTCGCGGACCACCGGATCGTCGTCAAATGTGCCCCATGGCGTCGCGTAATGCTGGCTGGTCAGCGTGAGGCTGCCTCTGCTGCCGCAGTGATCGGTGCCGAGCAGAATCACTTGCTCAGCGTCGCGGACTGCATCACGGGCCTGCCTCCACGCCTGCGCATATATCCTGCTACCGCGTGCAAAATCGATGTGCGGCGTCAGCACACCGCAAACCCTGTCAGGCGGAAGGACTTCCGCCCCTGCCGCCATGTCAAAGGCCATCAGGTGCGCTATCAGGTCTGGCAGAGCGCTCGGGTAAACACTTCCCGCGAACGCCGGAGGGCGAAACGGAGCGGCGTGATAGGTCGCGAGCGCTTCAGCCGTTGCCGATGCGGTAGCCTCTCCTTCGAGCAAGAGCGCCATTTTCAAATGGTCGGTTATCGCGTTGAGGTCTGTTTGATTCAGCACAAGACCTGCTCTCGCGGCGGACTCAAGAATTTGCTCGGGATTGTGCCTGCCATCAAGCCGTGCCAGAACAGGACCAAGTGCCTCAGGTACCAGTACCTCCCTGCCCGCGAGCGCCAGGTGGTCACGGAGATGAAAGTACCACCGGCCGTGCTGTTGCAGCCGCTTTACCTCGATTTGCCGGAAGTGTGGACGCTCGTTTGGATCCATCTCACAGGGGATTGTACGGCTGCCTGAAAAGGCACGGAATGGACGTTTGTGCGGGTCGTGATAGGATAGCGGGCGAGAATCCGTATATGTAACGACGTTGCAATGGAGCAAGCATGCGAAGGTGGAGTTATTGGGGCGCGGTCGTCATTGCCGGCCTTCTCATCGGCGGGGCGGGCGCGACCGGGATTTTGCACATCGCCGGAGTTGATACGCCAGCGAAGCAGAACCTTCAGCCCGAAGCCCTGGCCGCCGGCCTGAACAACGGCAGCATTCCGAAGAGCGGCACGGTGAAGGCGGCATTCCCCGCAGAGCCCGGCAACGTTTCGAAACCGAAGCAGGAAACGACTGCGTCGCCGACGCCGGTCCCAACCCCGGCACCGCCGAAGTCCTTCTTCGATGATTCACAGGTCGTCTCCTATTACGGGCATCCCCTTGCCGCTGCGATGGGAGTGCTGGGCGAAGGCGCACAGGAGCAAATGCTCAGCCGCTTGAGGTCACAGGTGGCGGCGTACCAGGCAGTAAACCCGGACAAGAAGGTCGTGCCGGCGCTGCACCTGATTTATGAAGTGGCGCAGGCCCTCACTTCAGAGGACGGGCTCTACCTGTACCGCACCGAAGATGCGACGGTGCAGCAGTACATCAATGTCACGCGCGACAACAACATGCTGCTTTTTTTGGATCTGCAGATCGGCCGCAGCACGCTACAAAACGAACTCCAGTACGTGATGCCGTATCTCAAATATCCGTGGGTCCACCTTGCCATCGATCCTGAATTCGTGACACCGCCCGGCATGCGGCCGGGTCAGGAGATCGGCACACTCGATAGCAACGACATCAATTTCGCTCTGGACAAAGTGGAGCACCTGGTAGAACAGGAGCGGTTACC
>JBBRGK010000221.1:0-5752 GCA_038240805.1 Dehalococcoidia bacterium
GTAGCGCCTGCAGCCGCGAGTGGGACATCCAAAAGGGAACGATCAGATGAAGTTCGGCATTTTTTACGAGCATCAACTGCCCCGGCCATGGGGTGACGGCGACGAGCTGAAGCTCTTCCAGGACGCGTTGTCACAGGTAGAGTTGGCCGACAAGCACGGTATCGACCACGCCTGGGAGGTCGAGCACCACTTCCTCGAGGAATACAGCCACTCCTCCGCGCCGGAGATCTTTCTCGCCGCTGCCAGCCAGCGCACGAAAAACATCCGCCTGGGCCACGGCATCGTGCTGATGCCGCCCGGCTACAACGCTCCGGCGCGGATCGCCGAGCGGATCGCCACGCTTGACCTGGTTTCCAACGGCCGCGCCGAGTTCGGCACCGGCGAGTCCGCCTCGCGGGCCGAGCTGGAAGGGTTCGGCATCAATCCGGCCGAGCGGCGGGCGATGTGGCGCGAGGTGGTCGAGCAGGTTGCCAACATGCTCGCCATGGACCCCTATCCAGGCTTCCAGGGCAAGTACTTCTCGATGCCGCCGCGCAACGTTGTGCCCAAGCCGGTGCAGAAGCCGCACCCTCCGCTCTGGGTAGCCTGCTCCAACCGCGAGACGATTCACCTTGCCGCCCAGCTCGGCATCGGCGCCCTCACCTTCGCCTTTATCGACCCGTCGGAGGCGAAGCACTGGGTCGATGACTACTACGAAACGTTCAAGCGCGAGTGTGTGCCGATCGGCCACGCCGTCAACCCGAACATCGCCATGGTCACCAGCTTCTCCATCCACGCCGATGCTGAAGAGGCGGCGCGACGCGGCATGGACGGCTTCCGCTTCTTCCAGTTCGCGCTGGGGCATCACTACGGTTTCGGCCATCACAAGCCCGGCCGCACCGACATCTGGAAGCACTACGAAGCCGTGCGCGACGAACTTGGCATGGACATGATGGACGGCGGCACAGGCGGCATCGGCACGCCGCAGACGCTGCGCGAGCATCTGCGCAAGTTCGAGGAGGCCGGCGTCGATCAGACCGTCTTCATTCAGCAGGGCGGCAAGAATAAGCACGAGCACATCGTCGAGTCTCTGGAGCTGTTCGCGGCCGAGGTGATGCCGGAATTCAAGGAACACGAAGCGCAGCGCCAGGCGAAGAAGATGGAGGAGCTTGCCCCTTACATCGAGGCTGCGTTCAAGCGCAAACAGTACCTGCAGCCGCTCGCCGAGAGCGACATCCCCATCTACCCGGCCTACGGCGCCATGGTTACGGAGTTGCCCGACCTCTCGAAGCTGCCCGAAGCCAACCGCCGCCGCGCCGAGTCGATGCGCCGCATGCGCGAGATCGTCGCCCGGATCGGCTACATGGGTGATGGGGCCAGTAAAGCGGATGCTGAAAAGGCGGGTACGCCCCGGTAGAGCGGCGTCTCAAGTATCGAGGGGCCTGTCGGGCAGATCGCTGCCGGCAGGCCCCTCGTCGTGCCGGCGGTTATCGGTTGTGCGCCCGGATGCTATTGCCTCGTGTTGATGCCATCATCTGCGTGTGTATAGCCCGATCTCCCATATCTTCTGACCACACCCGAGCATGCAGCGCCGCTTGACTGGCTGGTAATACTGACATTTGTTGGTAATACTATGGATCAAGGTATGGCATCAGAACGAGGTATTCCATGCAGAGCAATGAAACCCGCCTGACCGAGAAGGGGCAGGTGACGATCCCGCTGGCGATTCGCCGGCAGCCAGGGCTTAAGCCGCGGGACGTGGTGCGGTTCGAGGTTGACCAGAGCGGCGTGCGGCTGACCGCCGCCGCCTCGAAGGTACTGGCCAGCTACGGGGCGGTAGAGCCACGGGCTCGGCCGGAGGAGTGGAAGGCCGTGCGGAGGGAGGTTGAAACGCTCATGGCTGAGGACGTTAGCCGTGAAGACGGAGTATGACGCCGCGCTTTCTCGATACCAATATCCTGCTGCGCTTCTTCACCCGCGACGATGAGGTCAAAGCCCGGCGGGCTCTGGCGCTCCTGCAGCGGCTGGAATATCTTCTCCCTTCCAGGCGTGCAGATGAGCGGCAAGGCACTGTGCAAGCGTGCCCTGGATGTGTATGTGGATAGAGGAATCTCCTTCGCCGATGCCTATACGGCCATCACGATGCAGGCGCAGGGCGTGCCCGAGATCTATAGCTGGGATAGGGACTTCGACCACATCGACGGCCTGAACCGGGTTGAGCCGGAGGAGTGAACCCGGCTGGTTGGTCACTTCACGGCGCTGCATAGCGACCTGCCACCCGTTACGAGGAAACGGTTGCCGGCAGTCGCATCGTGAACGTCGATCCTTTGCCGGGTTCGCTTGCGACGGTGACATCGCCGCCGAGCAGCCGGCAGAACTCCCGCGAGAGCGCCAGCCCGAGCCCTGTGCCGCCGTACTTCGCGCTGGTGCTCGCTTCCGCCTGGCCGAACACCTGAAACAGCCGCGCCTGCTGTGCCTCCGTCATGCCAATGCCAGTGTCGGAGACGGCGAACACCATCTCGTCAGCGGCCGTACGCGCCTCCCGCCGGACCACGAGCGAAATCGTGCCAGCTTCCGTGAACTTGGCCGCATTGGAAAGCAGGTTCAGCAGGCACTGGCGCAGCTTCGTCTGGTCGCTGTGCATCGCGCCGAGGTTAGCTGCCGCATCGAACACGAAGCGGTTGCCGTTCTGGCTGATCAGCGGCGGCACCACCGCCTCCACCTCTGCCAGCATCTCGACGACTGTGAAGTCCTGCAGCTCCAGCACCATCTTGCCGGCTTCGATTTTGGAAAGGTCGAGCACGTCGTTGATCAGCGAAAGCAGGTGTTTGCCCGCCGCGTTGATTCGCCCCAGGTCGGGCAGCATGTCGTCGTGGCCGGCCTCCGCGGCGTCTTCGGCCAGCAGCTCGCTGTAGCCGATCACCGCGTTCAGGGGTGTGCGCAGCTCGTGACTCATGGCCGAGACGTACTGGCTCTTCGCGGCGGTAGCCTGCCGCACCTGCTCAGCCAGGTCAGCCAGCTCGCGGTTGCGCGCTTCCAGTTCGCTGAACAGGCGGGCGTTCTCGATCGCGATTGCTGCCTGGCCGGCAAGCGTTTACAGCAACGCGATCTGCTCCGCTGTGAATGGCCCGGCCTCGATCCGCCAGGCCGAGAGCGATCCGATCGATTCGGTCCCAACCAGCAGCGGCGCAGCAACGACGGC
This sequence comes from Dehalococcoidia bacterium, assembly GCA_038240805.1. GTDB lineage: Bacteria > Chloroflexota > Dehalococcoidia > CAUJGQ01 > CAUJGQ01 > JBBRGK01. The sequence goes on from JBBRGK010000221.1 coordinate 3,182, forward strand.
GTGGTGACCGCCGCGTGCCTGCGTTTCGCGGACATCCGGGTATTCAGTATCGATCAGTGGGGCCAGGTCGGCGACGTGGACTGTACGGCGATCGATGATCGCGCGGCCGTTAACGGAGCCGCGCGTGAGAGGTAAGGTGACTCCCGGCGCGCCGGCATCGGGAGCCTCATAGGTGGCCACGCGCAGACGCTCGCCATCGACCAGGACGACGGCCGCTGACTCAACCTCGCACAGCCGCTGCGCCACGCTCACGATCTCATCGAGCACCCGCTGCAGGTCGGCGGGCGACCTGCGGATCGTTTCCAGGATGCGGCCGGTCGCTTTCTATTGCGCCCGCGCCTGATCGCGTTCGTGGCGCAGGGCTTCATTCTCCGCCCGCAGCCGCTCGTTCTCCGCTATCAATGCCGCCGCGCTGCTGGCCATGGCACACGCTCCGTAACTCGCATTCCTGCGCGCAGTATACGGAAACGATCCGGCGGCGAAGAATCGCAGACTTTCATCTCTCACAGCGGAGCGCGTTCAAAGGAGATGCTTCACAGGCGAACAGGCGGCCGGCGCGATCCTCGGGCAGCTTTGATCTCGGCCTTGAGCCGTTCAGTATCGACCAGGTCTTTCCAGCCACCGGCCGCAGCAAGCGCGGCTGCGACGACCTCTGGGCCGGGCTTCTTGCCCTGGCTGCGTCGCGTTGGACTCACAGGAGAGAGCACAGCAATCTCAGCACCATGTTCGCGTAGTACGCGCGGCTGGCCGGTCTCGGCCACCTCGTGGGCGAGCCTGACCAGGTCCGGCATCGTGCTGATCTCGATTGAATGCGCTCTATTGATCATTATTGTTTACCTTCGTGACTATTATATCACCGCTACGCGTCCGTCCAGACCCAGTCGCGGATCTCGGGCAGGTCCTCGAAGTGCTCGCGTGCGTACGCCGTCGCTTTCAGGAGCATGCTCTTGCACTCATCGATCAGCGCCGGGTAGCGCTCGTGCATGCGCGGCGAGCGTCGCAGCGCTTCCATGGCGAGGTCGTAGCGGCTCATGCCGTTCAGCACCACCATATCGAACGGTGTGGTCGTGGTGCCCTGTTCTCGGAACCCGCGCACATGAAAACGCTCGGCGTTGACCCGGCCATGCAGGATCTCGTGTACCGCCCGCTGGTAGCCGTGAAAAGCGAAGATGACCGGCCTGTCGGCGGTGAACAGCTCCACAAAACGCGTCTCGTCCATGCCATGCGGGTGATACTCGCGGGGAAACAGGGTCATCAGGTCCACGATGTTCACGACCCGCACCCGCATCTCAGGCGCATGCTGCCGCAGCCACCATGCCGCAGCAACGATCTCAAGCGTGGGCGTGTCGCCCGCCGCCGCCAGCACGACATCGGGCTCGCTGCCATCATCGTCGCCAGACGCGCCCGACACGTACGGGGCGCCCGCAGAGAGCGAACCGCTCGAAGTGCCCGGCACGCCCGCTCCACTCGAACCGCTCGAACCATTCGAATCGCCCGGTCCGTCAGACCCGGCAGACAAGCCCGGCCAGCTCGCCCACTGCCACACCGAGGCGCCACGGGCACAGTGCTCGCGTGCGGCCTCCAGGTCGAGCCACTGCAACTGCGGCTGCTTGTCGATCACGATCAGGTTCACGTAGTTGCGGCTGCGGAAGCAGTGGTCGGCAACGGAGAGCAGGCAGTTGGCGTCAGGGGGCAGGTAGATTCGGGCAACGGTGCCGCGCTTGGAAAGCAGGACATCGATCAGACCGGGACCCTGGTGGCTGAAGCCGTTGTGGTCGTTGCGCCAGCAGGTAGAGGTGAGCAGGATGTTGAGCGAGGCGACCGACTCGCGCCAGGCCAGGTTGTTGGCCGCCTCCAACCACTTGGCGTGCTGCACGATCATCGAAGCCGCGACCATCGCGAACGCCTCGTAGGTCACGAAGATGCCGTGCCTGCCGGTGAGCAGGTAGCCCTCCAGCCAGCCTTCGCAGTTGTGCTCGCTCAGCACCTCCAACACCCGGCCGCTGGCAGAGACATGGTCGTCGATCGCGATCGTCTGCTCCATGAAGCTGCGACTCTCGACCTCGAACACGGCGCCAAGGCGGTTGGAGTTGGTCTCATCGGGACAGAAGAGACGGAAGTTCCCCTCTTCGGCGTTGAGCGTGAAGATGTCGCGCACCATCTCGCCCAGTTGCCGCGTGGACTCGTGACACTCCGTCGCCGGCCGCTGCACGTCCACGGCGTAGCGGTTGTAATCGGGCAGCTTCAGATCGGCCAGCAGCCTGCCCCCGTTGGCGTGCGGGTTCGCGCCCATGCGGCGGTCGCCGCGCGGCGCCAGTGCCGCAAGCTCCGGAACGAGGCGCCCCTCCGCGTCGAACAACTCCTCCGGCTTATAACTGCGCATCCAGGTTTCGAGCGCCGCAAGGTGCTCAGGGTTCGTTTTCGGGTCGGCGATCGGCACCTGGTGGGCGCGGAACGTCCCCTCGATCGGCAGGCCGTCCAGCTCTTTCGGTCCGGTCCAGCCTTTCGGCGAGCGCAGCACGATCGCGGGCCAGCGCGGGCGACCGGAGATCCCGTTCGTCCGCGCCTCCT
>JBBRGK010000222.1:0-5706 GCA_038240805.1 Dehalococcoidia bacterium
GTCTTCGCCAGCCGGTCGAGCAGCGCGACCTGGCGTTGCACGTGCGCTTCGGCCCGCGCCCCGGTGAGCGCCTCAACCCTGCGAACGCCTGAACCGATGCTAGCTTCACCAACGAGCAGCATCAGACCGATCTCACCGGTCTGGTCCACATGCGTGCCGCCGCAGAGCTCGGCGCTAAAGCGGTGACGGCCGTCGATCATCTCGACCACACGGACTTCATCACCATACTTATCGCCGAAGAAGGCCATCACACCTTCACCCAGAGCTGCCTCTTTCGCCATTACCTTTGTGCTGACGGGAATGTCCTGGCGGATCTTCTCATTGACGAGCTGCTCCACCGCCAGCCGTTCTTCAGCCGTCGGCGGCTCCGATTGCTGATAGTCGAACCGCAGCCGCTCGGGATGCACCAGGGAGCCCATCTGACGCACGTGGCTGCCAAGCACCTCACGCAGAGCGGCATGCAGCAGATGGGTGCCAGTGTGGTTGAGGGAGGTGCTCTGGCGTCGACGGGCATCCACCTGTGCCGTCACTTTTTGATTGACGCCGATTGTGCCGCCAATGACCTCGCCGATATGCAGCACGAGCCCTTCATCCCGGCGCGTCTCGTCTACCCGGACGACGCCGGTGTTATTGCGGATCTCACCGGCATCACCGACCTGGCCGCCGCCTTCCGGGTAGAACGGCGTATCGTGCAGAACGACCTGGACCGCCTGACCCTTTACTGCCCGGTCGAGCACAGCCGTGCCGGAGAAGATCCCGTTCACAGCCGTTTCGGACCTCAGGGTGTCGTAGCCGATAAAGCGGCCGCCTTTGCCGGCGCCGGCGAGTTCGACGTGCGCCTGGCTCACGACATCGGCGCGGAATCCGCCTCCGGCACGGCTTCTCTCGCGGTCGCGCTCCAGTTCGCGCTGGAAGCCCTCTTGATCGACGCTGAGGCCGTGTTGTGCTGCAATCTCTGCGGTCACCTCGTAGGGCACTCCATACGTGCTGTAGAGCCGAAAGACTTCCTCGCCGGATAGGGCGTCACCCTGGCCCTCCAGACTGCCGATGAGCACGTCCAGCCGGGCGATACCCGCATCAAGCGTCTCGGCGAAGCGTCGCTCTTCGCGTTCGAGGGTCGTCGTAATGTTGGTACGCTGCTCGGCCAGCGACGGATAGTAGGCGACCATGCGCTCGATCGCTGCCTCTGCCACCTTCGCCAGAAACGAACCCTCGACGCCGAGCAGACGGCCGTAATAGACGCAGCGGCGGATCAGCCGCCGTACCAGGTAGCCGCGGCCGTCGTTCGCCGGCAACACACCATCGGCGATCAGGAACGTGACGGCGCGGGTGTGGTCGGCGATGACGCGCATCATCCGTGTCGTGTCATTGTCCTTGCCATAGTCGGCGCCAACCGAGGCGGTAATCGCGGCAAGAATCGAGCCGAACAGGTCGGTGTCGTACGTTGAGGCGGCATGACCGAGCACCCGTGTGATGCGCTCGAGGCCGGCGCCGGTATCAATGTTCGGTTTCGGCAGCGGCGTCCGCACACCATCACCGTCCTGGTAAAACGCCATGAAGACGAGGTTCCAGATTTCCAGGAAGCGACCGCAATCGTGCGATGGCTCGCAGGCCGGCCCGCAGCCGTATTCTTCGCCGAAGTCGTAGAAGATTTCAGAGCATGGCCCGCAGGGACCCACATCGCCGGAAAGCCAGTAGTTTCCTTCTTCTTCACCGTAGCGATAGATCCGCTCCGGTGGTTGGCCCTGGGCGACCCAGAGGTCGAAGGCCTCGTCGTCGTCGGTGTACACCGTGTTCCAAAGCCGGTCAGCAGGGAGGCCAAGTTCCTGAGTGACAAACTGCCAGGCCCAGGGGATCGCTTCCTTCTTGAAGTAATCGCCGACGGAGAAATTGCCGAGCATCTCGAAAAACGTGTGATGGCTGGCGTCGCCCACCACCTCCACATCGACCGTGCGGAAGCAGCGCTGGATCGAGGTCATGCGGGGAGCTGGCGCCTGCTTGAGCCCGAGAAAGTAGGGTTTGAACTGCACCATGCCCGCGCTGGTGAACAGCAGGGTCGGGTCATCCGGTACGAGCGTGTCGGACTGAATCTGTTTGTGGCCGCGCTCGATGAAGAAGCTGAGAAAGCGCTCTCTCAGCTGATCGCTATTCACGAATGTCCTCGCAGGCCGGACCAGATAGGGCGCATTCGCCCGTACGCGCTTTGACCGTCGCGAAGCAACGATCGCGAGCGATTATAGCATGCGATCGGGCCGGGTCGCGGTATGATGCGATACATTCGAGTATGCGCGTAATCAGTTTCGCAATAGCTGCCAGAGCTTGTCGATCCACCCGGCTCGCTTTTATCATAGTGACCGGATGGGCATCTAGCGCCCTGCTGGCTCAACATTAAACGGAGCTCTGGCAGTGGCCCCGGAAGGAATTGGTCGTCCGCTTGGACGTCGACAGTTGGTTGGGCGTGCTGGTTATAGCCGGCACTGCCCTCGTCCTTGTTTTGACTGCTGCCGCATCGGCAGCCGGACTTTTTGCCGGCCGCAGGCCCGGTCGGCTGCTGAGCGGGCGGGCCACCGGCCGGCCCGGACAAATGCAGAGCTTCCTCAGGGAACGAGAGCGCCTGCTTTCAGCACTTGTCTTTTCTCGCACGACTTGCATTGTTACCGGGTCGATGACGGCTGCGGTGATTGTGATGCGCCGTTCGGGCGCTTCGGGACGACCGGCAATCGTTGTCGCGGTCATCTCTATTCTTGCGGCCTGTGCGCTGGAGGCGATTCCGCGCACGATAATCTCGCACAATCCCGAGCGCTGGGGCGCCGTCACCGCGCCGATCGCGGAGGCACTGCGCGGACTATTCTTCTTGCCTTCCTACTTTGTAGAACTGCCCGCGAAGGCGCTTCTGAGGCTCCGACCGTTTTTGCCCCGGCCTCCGCAGGAGGACGATGACGAGGAGATCGTGCGTCTGGTGGAACTGGAGGAGAGTGAGGGAGGGATCGAAGATGACGAGCGCGAGATGATTCGGGCGGTCATTGAACTCGAGGACACGACCGCGCGAGAGATCATGGTACCTCGAATGGACATAACCGCGGTCGACCGCTCGGCCAGCCTCCAGGATGTCGCCCATGTGATCGCAGAGAGGGGCTACAGCCGCATTCCGCTATACGACGGGAACATCGATAACGTGGTCGGTGTTGTGTACGCGAAGGATGTGCTCGCCGAATTTGCCCAGGGCTCCGGCACGGCCACGCTGACCAGCATCGCCAGACCAGCCGAGTTCGTTCCCGAAACAAAGCGCGTGGACGAGTTGCTGAGCGAGCTGCGCGGCAAGCGTGTCCACATTGCGATCGTCGTCGACGAGTACGGCGGCACAGCCGGACTGGTGACGATCGAGGACCTGGTGGAGGAGATAGTTGGCGAAATCGAGGATGAATACGATCACATCGAGCCCGGAATCGAGCGCACGAGCGAAGGCGACGCGGTCGTAGACGCTCGTGAGAGCGTCGATATTCTGAAAGAGCTGTTCGATGTCGAGGTCGATGACGGTGAGTTTGATACCGTGGGCGGACTCATAATTCACCGTCTTGGCAAAATCCCCGCAGCAAACGATACGGTCGAGATCGAAGGGGTTCTGCTGCGGGTCCTCTCCGTAACCGGCCGGCGCGTCCGCAAAGTGTTGATCTCGCGCTTCCGCTCCGAGCCCGCCTCGCCGGCCAACCCGTGAACATGGCTCTGCCTGCTGCGCCCGCCCGGCAGAGCGAGACCCCTATGCTATACTTGCGACGCTCATGAACTGTGGAGTGACGCGATGCGCGGCAGGCACCTGCTGTCGATTGGTGACCTGGATGCTCGCGATCTCACACTCATTCTCGACACCGCTGCGGCATTCAAACGCTCGCCCCCGCCTCCGGTTTTGGCGGGCAAAAATATCGCCTTGCTGTTCGAAAAGCCCTCTCTCCGGACCCGCGTCAGCTTCGAAGTTGGCACCCGCCGCATGGGTGGCAACATCACGTACCTCTCTCCCCCGGAGGTTGGCCTCGGCGTGCGGGAGGCCGTCAAAGACGTTGCCCGGGTTCTGAGCCGCTATGTTGACCTGATCGCCGCACGAACCATGACGCAGGCGACGGTTGAAGAGCTGGCGGCTTATTCCAGCGTACCGATCATTAACGCACTCTCGGATACCGAGCATCCATGCCAGGCGCTGGCAGACCTGCTGACCATCCGCGAGAACTGCGGCGGTCTGGCTGGTGTCCGTGTAACGTATGTTGGCGACGGCAATAATGTCGCATCTTCGCTCGTGCAGGCCGGAGCGATGATGGGAATGCATATTACTCTCGCGACGCCAGAAGGGTACGAAGTGCCCGAAGAGCCGCTGAATCGCGCCAGAATCATGGCCGAATTCTCAGGCGGCACGATTACAGTCGTACGGGACCCGACGGAGGCGGTTGGAGAGGCACAGGTGGTCTACACGGATGTGTGGGTCAGTATGGGGCAGGAGAGGGAAACTGCGGCGCGGCGTGAGGACTTTGCCCCCTATCAGGTGGATATGAGCCTCGTGAGACGGGCGCCGGGGGACGTGATTGTCATGCACGACCTGCCTGCGCACCGGGGTGAGGAGATCACCGATGAGGTGATGGAGTCGCCGCAGTCGCGTATCTTTGACCAGGCCCACAATCGACAGTTCACCGAAGAAGCAGCGATGGCACTGATTCTCGGCGATTAGCCGGGAGGCCGCCGGCTACACAGTGGCATGCCTCAATACCACAGTACCAGAATACAATACCAGGGCCACACGAGGCAGAATGATCGAACTTCATGCCGCAGCTTCCTGATTCGTTCAAGACCTTCCTGGACACCCTGAGGCGGATCGATGCCGCGAGCGCGGTGGACATTCTCCTCATCGCCGCACTGATCTACGCCGTACTGATCTGGTTGAAGGGCTCAACCGGCATGTCGCTGGTCAAAGGCGCCGCCTTCGTGGTCATCTCCGGACTGGTGCTTGGCAGTCTGTTAAACCTCACAGCCGTGACCTGGCTGCTGCGAAACTCGGTCCCTGCGCTACTCGTCGCCGTGCCGATCGTCTTTCAACCCGAACTCCGGCGGGCGCTCGAACGACTGGGCCGCACCCGGGTTGCGACGCGCAGAGGGCGGCGCGCCACAGAATCGATCACTGATGTGCTCGTACAGGCGAGTCTGGGACTGTCGGCGCGCCATCTCGGGGCGCTCATTGTTGTCGAGCGTGAAACCGGAATGGACGAGTACATCCGCAGCGGCGTGCCGGTCGACGCGCTGCCGTCCGTCGATCTGGTAATAAACCTCTTCTGGCGGAATTCTCCGTTGCACGACGGCGCTGTGATCATGCGGGAGAACCGCGTTGCGGCTGCCGGTTGCACCCTGCCGCTCTCAGAAACTCCGTTGCCCGGACACATGGGCACGCGGCATCGAGCGGCGATGGGCTTGAGTGAGCGGACCGACGCGGCGGTGATAGTTGTCTCCGAAGAAACCGGTGCCATCTCGGTCGCCGAGAACGGCCAATTCCTGCCAAACCTGGATGCCGACGGCCTGCAGAGCGTGCTTCGCAACCTGACACGCCACCTGGGGAGCCAGCCGCTTCGTTTGGTCCAGATCGGTGACATTGAGGAGCGCGTCGGCGGAGTTGCCGGTATGATCCAGGACGGTGGGGCACCGACGGCCGGTTCGGACACAGGGCGTTCT
>JBBRGK010000223.1:0-5699 GCA_038240805.1 Dehalococcoidia bacterium
GGCCTTGATCTCGGACGCACGATCATTGGTCACAGCGGCGATAGCGAGGACCTCGTGTATCTGCGCCTGCTGCTTGAACGAGGCAGCTATATCGGCATGGACCGCTTCGGCATCGACAGCTACCTGCCGACGGAGCGGCGGGTGGCCACGATCGCGGCGCTGTGCCGCGAAGGGTACGCCGAGCGCATGGTGCTCTCTCACGACGCGAGCTGCTTTTCGGATTCGCGTGATCCGGCCGCCGCACGCCGCCGGTGGCCGAATTGGAACTACAACCACATCCCCGACGACGTGCTGCCGGCGCTCAAAGACGCAGGCGTAACCGACGCCCAGATCGACCAGATGATGCGGGGCAATCCCCGGCGTATTTTTGAGGGCAAGTAGAAGGCAGCATGCCGGCAAACGACGAGGTCGCTGCTCAGTTCGACGAGATCGCCGACCGGATGCTGCTGAACGGCGATAGCTGGTTCAAGGTGCGTGCCTATCGCGAGGGCGCAGCAGCGATTCGCGCCGCCGAGCCCGTCGAGGCGCTCAGCGGACGTGGTGAGCTTGCGCAACTGCCTCACGTCGGCAAGGCGATCGCGGAGAAGACAGCGGCCTACCTGCAAACCGGTTCGATTCCAATGTTGGAGCGGCTGCGCGCGGGCGCTCCTTCCGGGTTGCTGACCCTTCTCCGGACCGGAATGGCGCCGTCGCTGGTGCGCCGTGCCCGTGACAAGTACGGCATCGAAGGTCCCGAGTCGCTTCGTGCAGCGCTCGGTGCCAGCCAGCTCGATCCCGATCCGAAGCTGCGGGCCGCCGCGCAGACCGCGCTCGACAGCATGGGTAGCTGAGCGCGGCCTGCGCGGCGGTGATGTCTACGGATGCCGCTTCGTCGCTTCGTCGACCGCAGCGAGCTCGTCCACCGAGAGCTTCCAGTTGACCGCAGCGACGTTCGACTGAACCTGCTCGGGTTTGGTAGCGCCGGCGATAACGCTGCCAACCTCTGGCTGCTGCGCCAGCCACGACATCGCCAGCTCGAGCATCGAGTGGCCGCTGCCCTCCGCAATCGCTTCCAGTTTCGTCAGCGTTTCGTAGTTTGGCTCGGTGAGCATTCGCTGCCCCATCGGGCCGGCCAGGCGGGTGCCTTCCTGTGCCGGCTGGCCGGGGCGGTGCTTTCCCGTGAGGAAACCGCTTGCCAGCGGGAAATACGGCAAAATCCCGAGTCCGTAGCGGCCGCAGGTGCTCACCAGCTCCTTCTCGATCGAGCGATCAAGCAGGTTGTACTGGTTCTGCGCTGAGATGAACTGGGTCAGGTGCTCGGTCTTTGCAACCCAGGCCGCCTCAACGATCTGCGCCGGCGTGTAATTTGAGTTGCCGATGTAACGCACTTTGCCCGAGCGCACCAGGTCATCAAGCGCCCGCAGCGTCTCGTCGACGGGCGTGTGCGTATCGGGCGAATGGATCTGGTAGAGATCGATGTAGTCGGTGCCCAGCCGGCGCAGCGACGCCTCTACCGCGTCATAGATGTAGCGACGCGAGCCGCCCGACCAGTGCGGGCCTTCGCCCATTTGCGCGGCGAACTTCGTCGCGATGATGGCGTCACGCCGTCTGCCCTTCAGGGCGCGCCCGAGCAGCTCCTCGGAAGGGCCGCGGTTGCCGTATACGTCTGCCGTATCGAACAGGTTGATCCCGAGGTCGAGCGCCGTGTTGACCACCGTTGCGGTCTGATCGGCGTCGATGCGGCCGCCGAAGTTGTTGCAGCCGAGTCCGACTACGGAAACCTGCAGACCCGAACGGCCGAGATAGCGATAGTCCATGTGTACGCCCCCGTGTTGAATGTCCCGGCCGATGTCCGGGCTGACGCCACTGTACGTCAGTCGCGGACAGGTGACAAAGGCCACAGTTTGGGCGCACGGTGCCGCAGCAGAGCGCCTGGCAGAGATCGGCAGCCGGTCGCGGCAACGTACAATGCGTGTATGCCAGGTGAAGTCTTCGACGTGACGATTATCGGCGCGGGCCCAACCGGCCTGTTCGCGTCGTTTTATGCCGGCCTGCGCGGCATGAAGACCAAAATCATTGAGGCGCTGCCTGAGCCGGGCGGTCAGCTTGCGGTGCTCTACCCGGAAAAGTTCATCTACGATGTGCCAGGACACCCGAAGATCCTCGCGCAGGACCTCGTTCGGCTACTTATCCAGCAGTGCGAGCTGTTTCAGCCTGCGTACAGCTATGAGCAGCGGATCGAGACGCTCACGCGGGCCACGGTGGATGGCGAAGAGGTCTGGCGGCTGGGAACGCAGCTGGAGGCGCATTTTACCCGGACCGTGATCATCAGCGCCGGCATCGGCGCCTTTTCGCCCAATAAGATAGACCGCGCCCACGTGGAGGACTACGAGGGCCGCGGCGTCTTCTACTTTGTCAAAGACAAACGCCCCTTCCGCGGCAAGAAGATCCTGATCGTCGGCGGCGGCGATACTGCTGTTGACTGGTGCCTGAATCTGAAGGACTGGGCAGGCGAGATCACCCTGATTCACCGCCGGGCCGAGTTCCGCGCCCATGAGGCGAGCCTGACCGCGCTGCGTGCCAGCGGCATCCCAATCCATACGCACTGGGAGCTGAAGCGCGTCTACGGCGAAGGGGGAGTACAGGGGGCGACGATTTTCGAAAGCCGCACCGGCGAGGAGCGGGAGCTGAGCGTTGACGCGGTGCTGATCAATATCGGCTTCAAGGCCGCCCTCGGCCCGATCGAGTCGTGGGGTGTGGAGCTTGCCGACTCCCGCCATATCCGGGTTGATGGCTCGATGCAGACCTGCCTGCCGGGTGTGTTCGCCGCCGGCGACATTGCGGCTGTCGCGGGTGCAGAGCCCCTGAACCTGATCGTGACCGGCTTCGCCCACGCAGCTGTCGCTGCCAACGCGGCCAAGCAGCACATCGATCCGAAAGCGCGCCTGTTCCCCGGCCACTCCAGCGAACTGAAGCTGTAGTGGATCCAGCTAAACTCCATTTTTCGGTGCAACCTGACGTGCAGAAGCTCGGGGTCACCGGGCGTTACCTGGTCACAGACGGAGTGCACAATCAGCCGGAGAACGATGAGTTCGAGGCGTATCGGCGCGAGGAGCTCGCGCGGCTGATCGTGGAGTACGGGAGAGAGGGGTTCCTGCGCGATGACCCGGTGCTGACCGGCTTTCGCGACCTGCACACCCGGGTCGGCCGGTCGAACCGTCGTTTCATTGCGTCGCCAGAGGCGCTGGTGTCGCGCCTGCTGCGCACGGGCTCATTGCCGCGATTAAACCTCCTCGTCGATATCTACAACCTCATCTCCGTGCAGACACGGCTTGCGCTCGGCGCGCACGATCTTGTCGGGATAGACGGCGCGATCGTCCTGCGCCTGACCGATGGCAGTGAGTCATTCCATCCCCTCGGCGCTTCCGAGCCAGAGCCGGTCTTTCCCGGTGAGTACGCCTATATCGACAGCACGGATGCCGCAGGCGCCACTGTTGGCACCGTGGTCACCAATGACATCATCTGCCGCATGGAGGTGCTGCAGGTGGAGAAAACGAAAATCGAAGCGCACACCACAGCTGCGTTCTATATCGTGCAGGGCAACCCGAACACTCCTGCTGATGCTATCGCTGCCGCCGCAGATCAGTTGCAAATACTGACGCGCCGCTACTGTGGCGGCGAAGTTGTGCGGTCGTGGTCCGTGCCGATGTCGTCACCCGACGGCTGAGGGCGGCGCAGGGAATCGCGCGGAACCGTGCTCGGAAGCAGTCGAGAATTCGTATCTACCGCCCGCGCGGCATAGCGATGGGACGCCGTTTGTGTCAGGCTCGCGGGTATGCAGCCACTCACCCGACAAATGCCGCAGTTCGCACGCACGATCAGAGTGCGCAACGAGAACCGGGTTGGTGTGCTCGCAGCTGTCCTCAGTCTGCTGGCACACCACGGCGCTCACATGGGCGATATCCGAATCGTCTCCGGCGGACGTACGCACGTCGTGCGCGATATAGACGTCGTATTCGATAGCGCGGAAGCGATCGGCCCGTGCATCGAGGAGATGAGTTCGCAGTCAGGGGCTTCACTGGTCGAGGTGCGCGATGAGGTCCTCGACGCGCATGCAGGCGGCAAGCTTCGCATCCGGTCATCGATCCCGATCACGTCGCTGCGCGATCTCTCCCGCATCTATACGCCTGGCGTGGGCGAGGTGGCGCTGCGGATCGCCGCCGATCCGGCCGCCGCTGAACGCTACACGGTGCTGGGCAACTCGGTCGCGGTGATCTCCGACGGCTCGGCGATCCTTGGTCTGGGGAATCTCGGCGCGCTTGCAGCCGCGCCGGTGATGGAAGGTAAATGCGCCCTGCTCGCCGAACTGGTTGATATCTACGCGGTGCCGATCCTGCTGGGAACGCAGAATGATGAGACGATTATCTCTACCGTGGAAGCGATTGCGCCCGGTTTCGGCGTGATCCAGCTTGAGGATATTGCCGCACCGCGCTGTTTCGCTATCGAGCGCACCCTGGCAGAGCGCATCGATCACCCCGTCTTCCACGACGATCAGCACGGCACCGCCACAGTGACGTTGGCCGCACTGCTCAACGCGATCGAGCTGACAGGGGCATCGCTCGACCGCCTGCGCGTTGGCCAGATCGGACTGGGTGCGGCCGGGTTCGCGATCGCTCGTGCGGTGATGCAGGCAGGCGGCGGTCCAGTTTCTGGCGCTGATGTGAACCCTGCGGCGTTGGAGCGGTTGCGCAGCCACGGGGGCATACCGTCAACTCTTGAAGAGATCATGGCAACCTGCGACGTAGTGATCGCGACCACTGGCCAGGCCGGGCTGATCAAACCGACACAGGTGCGCCGGGGCCAGATCATCCTGGCGCTCTCGAACCCACGCCCGGAGATCACGCCGGAAGAGGCGCAGGCTGCAGGGGCGCGAATCGCTGAAAGTGGCGCCATGATCAACAACCTGCTCTGTTACCCCGGCGTCTGTCGCGGCATGCTGGATGCGGGCGCGACACGGGCCGCGCCGGAGCTTTTTCTCGCCGCCAGCCGGGCGCTCGTCGCCCTGACACCGCCAGGACAGCTTCTGCCGGACCCGCTCGACCGTTCGGTCCACTTCGGCGTCGCCCGCGCTGTTGCTCGTGCAGCGATGGAGGCCGGCATTGCCCGCCATCAGCTCGATCGCGACTATTTCGAATGAGCAATATCCCGGTCACTCCGGACGAGGTACGCCGGCGGGCGGCGCTGGCAGGGGTGACTCTCGATGAGGAGATGGTCGATGAGGTGGCGGCGGCGATGGAGCTGACGCTCTCGGCTCTGCGCGGACTTGCCGGCCGAGACCTCCGTTTCGTGGAGCCTGCGCCCACGTTCGACGCAGTGTGGCCTGCCGGGGATGGCGAGCGATGACCGGGCAAACGGCCGGCCTCGCGTATCTCTCGATTGCGCAGGCAGGAGCCATGTTCCGCTCGGGCGAGCTATCGCCAGTGGAGCTTACCCGGGCGCTCATCAGCCGCACCGAAGCGCTGCAGCAGCCACTCGCGCCGTACGCCACCTTCACGCCCGAAATCGCGCTCGCGCAGGCCAGGGCCGCCGAAGAGGCGTTCCTGCGGCGAGACGCCGACCGGCTCGCATCGCCGCTGCTCGGCATTCCGGTCGGCTACAAAGATATCGTCATGACCAGGGGTGTTCGCACCAGCGGCGGATCGGCGCTCTACGAACACTAC